>JAPUIX010000056.1 GCA_027296625.1 Gammaproteobacteria bacterium
TTCCAAGATGACCTGCTGCGCAAGCAGTGTCTCAGTGAAATCCTCACGGCGAATAGCATCCTGAATCAATTTCCGGTACTGCTCAATCGGAGCGAATCCTGGAGAACGATTGATGCCGCGGGGAGCAAGCCATGTGATAGCCTTTTGAAATACTTGTGCGTGGAGGCCTTCCTGGCGCGCCTGCGCAGAAAGAAAACGACGCACGCTTGCATCTGAAGTAATAGCCTCTTGTTGGGCCGCGCAATCGTGAGCTAACCGCTCACCGAGCATTAGAAAACTGAAGAGACGGGCAATTTGCCTATTTTGGTCAGGAAGGACCAACAACGAGATCACCCGTTAGGTGGGGTGCCATTTAAGCGCCAATCATAATCCAGAAATTTCACCCGATAAAGTCCGCTTTCTAACTCCTGCGCCAGTTTTGGGTCGTCTACGTAGCGCGCTAAATACGCTTGCACCGAACCAGCGTCGCGCTTGAAGTCGCTCTCAAACCAGTCAAATATCTTCGACAGATACGCCACCTTTTGTTCACGGTCGAAACGATTTCGCGTTGAGTCATTGATAAACTCCTTTGCGTTTTGCTCTAGCTGCATTTCCAATAGGTCAATCGAAAAGGCTTCAGAACGCAATTTTGGGCACGAAGACGAAGCACACACGATAGTAAAGTGAATGCGCGAATCTTTTAATGGTATCAGTATTCCATGCTCTAAATAATAAAGATCGACCTCTGCTCCGCCGACCTTATACTTCTGCATTTTAAAAAAGCGAACCCTGCCAAAAAATGTACTTGGAGAGTATCCATCCAGGATGCCTTTGATAACCAGGGCATTGTATGCATTTATCCAGAATGCCAGCTCTTCTTTGTGCATCGTTAACTGATCAAGATTAGCATGGCTAAGTTGATTGATATAATCAGTAAAATGCGGATCGACAGCAATAGCTGGATAATCGACTATTCCATCCACGACATGAATACGCAGTACCTGATCGAACGCTTGGTGTGAAAAATACCCTGTGGCCACCGCGGTCGGCGAGGGATCCTGAACGGAGGCATAGTGCTCCACTGATAAACGCTGCGCTTGTGACTGTTGCGTGGCGTATCTCTCCAAATGCAGGGTTTCAGCAAGCGTCACGGCCCCAGCAGTAAGCGATAGTACCGATACCGCGGTTCCAAGTGCCAACGTAGTCCACCGAATGATCAGCACTGGCATATTTCCTAACTGGTTCACCGTGCGGGAGGCATATAAGCCACGCTACCATTAATCCTCATCAGATGCAGAATTCCATGGCTTTAAGCGAGGGATCCAACGAGAAACATTTTTTTTGTAATTTAAATAATCATTACCAAACCTGCGGACAAGATCGCGTTCTTCAACCAACGGAATGTAAATAGCATTTAAAATAAAAAAGAGCAGGAACCAGTAGATCAAGGGCAGCGACCCAAGGATTAGTGCCTCACCCAATAAGATCGCAAGAACACCACTGATCATAGGATTTCGAACATATCGATATGGCCCTCGAACGACAAGCATTCGTGTTGGATCCCACGGTGCGAGGGTGCCCTCGCCAACCGTCGCAAATAAAGAAATAGTCTTAATCTTTTGAAAGAAACCAAGCCCTATGAGTATGCACCCGAACAACGTCGGCAGCAGATCGTATGGACGTGCTAGGCCCCAGCCGAATTCGATTTCGCCTGTTAGTAAAATTATCGCGCCAGGAACGGCGATTGTGACGATCCCCGGAAGCAAGAGAATAGCCCAAAGGTGTTTCCACACGCCCATGGGAACTGCACCCACGTATTCAGTCAACTGTCACCCACCGTGCGAGATATACTGCTGCACAAGCGCCCTCGCCTTCATCTGCTGATTCGGCGTTAACTTACCTGTCAGCGATTGAATGTAGATTCCGGCCCTCCTATTGCCCTGCTTCTCAGAGGCGTAATACCAAGCATACGCCTTCAAATAGTCCTGAGGAACCCCGAGTCCTTCATGATACATCGTGCCAAGGTTGCGCTGGGCGTTTGCATTGCCATGCATCGCCGCGATCGTGTACCACTTAACCGCCGTCCCATAGTCCCGGGATACACCCAAACCAAGGTAATACATCATGCCCAGATAGTTTTGAGCATTAACATCTCCGTTTTCGGCCATCGGCCGCCATAGCTGGCAAGCAGTCTGATAATCTCCGTGCTCAAACGCAGACAATGGATCATCATCTTGGGCACAGCCCGCAACCATAAACGCAACAAGTCCACCAAGAATCCAGATTGTGTTGAGGCGCTTGCCGTAGGCAGCCTGATTGTGATCCGATCTAAACAAATGGCAATTCCAACTCACGGAATTAATAAAAAAGATGCCATCCCTACTGTCTCCCTTGCCCTCAAGGCAAGTACTTGCACCAGTCCCTCGAACTGTCGGCAAAGACAAGAAACTCCGGATTAAGCAGCGAAGCTTTTGTATTGTAGCGCAAGGGCTTCAAATGCATATCTGTCACGTGTCCACCTGCCTCTTCTACTACGCACTGGCTTGCTGCTGTGTCCCACTCCGACGTAGGACCAAATCGTGGCGAAACATCCACTCGACCTTCAGCAACGAGGCATGATTTCAGCGCACTACCAATCGCGATGTAGTCCACATCATCCAAATTGGCAACAAATGTCGTTTGTCTCTCATTACCATGCGAGCGGCTAACGGCCACAGTAAGCCGTCCCGTGAAATTACGGCGGACCTGGATCTGGACGGGCGCCTCGTCAGGCAGCTGCTTGCAGGCGCCATTGCCTATCGTTGCAAAATAACAAACACCCGTTACAGGTACATAGACGACACCGAGTACGGGGGAGTGATTATCAATAAGTGCAATATTGACCGTAAATTCCCCATTTCGTTTGATAAACTCCCGCGTCCCATCAAGCGGATCAACCAACCAGTAGCGGGACCATTGTTTGCGCTCGGCAAATGGAATATCCGTGGATTCTTCTGATAGAAGAGGAATTGTTGGTGTGAGATCAGAGAGCCCCTTAGCGATTATATCGTGGGCGGCCATATCGGCTGCAGTCAGCGGAGATCGGTCTTCCTTCTCAAGCACCGAGAAGTCAGTTTCATATATCTCGATGATCCGCACACCGGCCTTGGCCGCCAGGGCAATGACCGACTCACACAGTTCCTGTGGATCCTCATCCATTTCGCTCACATGGATACTCATCCAAATAATGACATCAGAGTGGCTCGGTCAAAACGGGCCGTCTATGTGCCTATCAGAACGCGCATAAACCAAGTCCCATATCCTATGACCCAAACGATGAGCCCGTTGTTCAAACTTTGTTAGCGGGCGCCACCGCGGCCTTGGCGCAAAGGAACCTCGCCCAGCTAGATTAATGAAGCCCGGATGAGCGTCCAAAATGCCGAGTATCTCATCAGCATAGGCGTCCAGATCTGTGGCTATATATACGCGTCCGTGTGTCTTGAGTTTCTTTTCTAAAAGGGATGCAAAGGAGGCCCTGATCATGCGGCGCTTGTGGTGGCGCTTCTTGGGCCACGGATCAGGAAAAAAGATACACACACCATCAAGGGTTTTAGTCTGAACACAATGTTCGAGAACTTCCACCGCATCGTGGCAAACCACGCGCACGTTGGTCAATCCTTCGGCATTCAATCGGTTCAAAAGGCGACCTACGCCCGGCCGATATACTTCGATGGCCAGGTAATCATTTTCCGGATGCTCGCGCGCCATGGTTACCGTTGCACTCCCCATACCCGATCCGATATCCAGTATGCGTGGCGCAATGCGGCCAAACAGTTTGTTAAAGTCAAATGATTTGTCCGCGGGTTCAATACCGTACACATCCCACAGATCATCAAGCGCACGACGCTGCGCTGCCGTGATACGGGAACTATTTCTGCGTACGTAGGTTCGGACAGACCGGCGGTGATGAGGTGCCTGAGACTTGTGAGACAACGCCATCCACAGTCACTCTTCAGTATGTCCCTCCCTACCGTATGGCGGGATACTTATCCGGGATGTACCTGAGTTACTGTCCCTATTCAAAAAAGCTTCCGTCGATTGGAGAGGATGCGCTCGCGTAGGCACGTCGTGGCATGCGGCCCGCAAGATAGGCGCAACGACCTGCTTCAATTGCTTGTTTCATCGCCGTCGCCATCAATATGGGATTCTTTGCCTGTGCAATAGCCGTGTTCATTAACACGCCATCACAGCCGAGTTCCATCGCGATGGTTGCATCGGACGCTGTCCCAACACCGGCATCCACCAAAATTGGTACTTGGGCATTTTCGACGATAGTTCTTATATTATACCTATTGCGGATACCAAGCCCCGAACCAATCGGCGCTGCAAGGGGCATAACAGCCACACAACCCATTTGCTCTAGTCGAATAGCACTAACCGGGTCGTCGGTTGTATATACCATTACCTTGAAGCCCTCCTCGATAAGAATCTTAGCCGCCACGAGTGTTTCGGGAATGTCTGGAAAGAGTGTCTTTTCATCGCCCAGTACTTCAAGTTTGACCAAATCGTGTCCCCCCAACAATTCACGCGCCAGCATACATGTGCGTATGGCTGTTTTAGCGTCATAGCAACCCGCGGTGTTAGGGAGGATAGTGTACTTCCCCGGTGGGAGCTCATCGAGAAGATTCGGTTGATCCGGATCCTGACCTATGTTGGTCCGACGGATCGCCACCGTCACAATCTGTGCCCCACTTGCTTCTACTGCAAGGCGAGTCTGTGTCAGATCGCGGTACTTACCTGTCCCAATCAACAGGCGAGACCGATAGGTCACGCCTTCAATAATCAAGGGGTCGTCGGCCACTAGCGGATTATTTTCTGTCATAGACTGATATGTGGCAAGTTGAACTTAAAAAAGTATACCGTGCGGATTGGCCGTCTAACCACCGCCGATGGCATGTACAATCTCGACTCGATCATTGCTCTGAAGGGAGTAGGCCTCGAACCGACTTCGCGGTACGATCTCCTCGTTGACTTCCACCGCCAATCTGCCGCTGATGTCCAATTTTTGTAGAAGATCGGCGATGGTGCATTGATCGGGCACCGTGCGCCTATCGCCATTAACGATGATTTTCATCGAGGCAGACTCAATGAATTGTATTGAAAATTAGAGATGATTGCCGGACGAATAGGTGACGTCTCATTCAATCCTAAGACATCTTTTTAATCAAACTAGATCGACGACGACTCCCTCCCTGGCAATATGACACTCGATCGACGAACCACGTTCACGAACTATTTCACGACAATGTTGATGAATCGCGTCTATATCTTCATCTGTGTAGTTTGGATCGTGATGGTAAAGATAGAGATGCTGGACATTCGCATCGATCGCAAAGTTAACCGTATCAACGTAGCATGAATGGCCCCAACTGCGCTTCTTTTCATAGTCGGCCGGCGTATATTGGGCATCATGGATGAGAATATCTGCATTACTGATCAAGCCTCGTTCGATGTCACGCTCTTCTTGTTTCATCTTATCAAGTAATGCCCGCTCTTCTTCATTAAACTCCTGATAACGCTGATTAATGGACTTTTCTACAACAAAGCATTCGTTATCAGAAATATATACGACTGTTTTTCCACAGACGCGAATTCGATAGCCATAGGTAATGCCTGGATGATGAACGTTATTATAGGTTATCGCGATGGTTCCATGTTCAATTGCGCCATCCTCCGGATCCATATATTCGACATTGGCCATCCAGTGCTCTGTCTCTACGGGGAAGTAAGGCGCTCGCATCTGGGCGGCAAGCTGTTCCGCGATATCCTTAGTAGATTGACCCGGCCCGAAAATCTTGATGTTCCAATCCTTCATAAACGCTGGCATGAAAAATGGAAGCCCGCAGATATGATCCCAATGATAATGCGTAAGGATTAGCATGAGATTACGGACCGTGTCTTGAGCTACTATCGCATTGCCAAAGGGAATAATGCCAGTACCGGCATCACAAACAAGAATGTCATCACCTACGCGGATTTCCACACATGAAGTGTTGCCGCCAACCTTCATATGGGATGCGAAAGGTGCTGTATAGGAACCCCTCACACCCCAAAACCGGATATAGGCGTTATCCATGTGATGAGTTATGGGCTCGTTTCATATTTGCGTTTGTGTATTTGACGATCAGATCCCTTATGGCCTGCATGCCCACGGGCTTAACCACAAATTCGAGAGCGCCCAGTTCCTTTGCCACAGATCTGTCCTGAGCATAGTCCTTGGTGCTTATGATGACCACGGGCGTTTTCCGATGGAGAGGGTTGTTCCTAAGTTGCTGCAAAAAAGTCAAGCCGTCTTTCTCAGGCATGATATTGTCCAGAAATAGCAGCTCAGGCTGAGTCGTCGCGAGATACGACATGGACTCAGCCGCCGACCCGAAGGTTTCAAGCTCAATGTTTAATGACGCACTACTGCGCTCGAACATGGATCGTACACTCCAAGTATCATCCACCACGACGACTATTGGCACGGAGTTTCCCATGATCAACTTATAGCCTTCCGTCGCACTCAGCAGCAGAGTAGCACTGAAGCGGGTTCAATAATCAACAATCAACGTATGTTAATAATTTAAAAAGGGTTTTTCTATTTCTTCTCTGTGACCCCACATGAGGATTGGCAAACCAGTCACACCCTGCACCAGAATCGCTCGTAACATCGCAATATTACACTAAATTTTGGCGCGCGCCAGCGACGGACTGGGCGTCACGGCTCCTCTGGTGGTGTGCTTGACTGGCAAGGATCGCACCAAGAACGTAACCATTACATCATGCGCGTCGTCTCAGCTCTACGCACTCCTTTTGTTCCTAATCACCTACCCTGAATCCAGCAAATAGCCAAATTCGGGTAAGCACCCGCTCAATTTTTTCCTCAGAGCGCAGCAGGCTAGAAGTCGGGAACATCACACATCGTACAGCCCGGAATGTGACAACATGGGCGTTAGCCGATAGTATGGAGGCACCAGAACTATGCGAAAGTCCGTATAAAAGGTAGCAAAAAGCGGGTGTAGTTCAATGGTAGAACATCAGCTTCCCAAGCTGAGAACGTGGGTTCGATCCCCATCACCCGCTCCAGCGTCGGCTGCTTACGAATCAAGAACATGCCCAACATCAATTCGGCTTGCGGCGACTCAAACAGATTTTTTGCCTCGGGCGATTTGTCAACTGAAGCCCTACGGCAACGAGGAAAAGAGTATCTTGGACCTATTGATGCGATATTAGCTGCAATACCGTGTTAGGGCACTTGAGTTTTCCTTAGGGACGAAAACAAAGTCGATAAGAGCTTTCTTATGCATTGAATTTCGCAGTAGATTGTACTTCGATACTGGAGCAAATCCCTGCTTATAGAAACAAAAACCGTCGTACTCCAGACTAATCAGATAGGAAAACACATTGCATTCTGGATCCTGGGCATAGCCACATTCAAACAATAAGTCAGGACGATCTTCTTGCAGTATCTGTTTTCCGCCTTGAAATACGTCGTATTCATGTCCCTCCACATCACATTTGATAAATCTTATCGGTCGAGCATCGTGATTTTGGAAGTAGCTGTCTAGTGTAGTTACCGCAACCTTGAGGCTATCAAGCTGCCCATTCGGGCGCCACTCCATGCTTGCCCCACCCCAATGGTGTTTAGGGCGAAGTAATTCTTTTTCTCCAATAACAGATGATAGGGCAATATTTGCGATTTCTAGTTGAGTAAGCCTCAAACTATTTCTCGCTTGCTCTAGGTATGCCACTAGTTCGGGCTGAAGTTCAAAGGCGATCACAAATCCCTGAGACCCTACTTTTTTGTGCATTCAATAAGAATAGACGCCACGATTAGCACCTATGTCTACAGCGGTTTTGCCTTCTAATTCACGGCTTAAGAGAAATGATGTGCCATATGTATCGGCATATAAACGAAAACGCCACGCGCGATAAAGAAACCTTAACTTCTCAAAAAAGCTCACGTTCATTCACCGTGAAATATGGCGACACCGAGTTACTTAAATGCATTAATTGTATGTATAGAGCTGAACCAGTCTCTTCGCCGCTTGTCCGGTCAAAATCGTAATCATTGAAATCGCGAAGCTCCTAATCAGCTTGACGGAAAAACAGCAGGCCACAACCCCAGCGACATAACCGTTATGGACCGCCCTCGCTTGGCAAAAGGGCGATCGCCCGCACTGGGCCGCCAGACCCGCCCTCGATCTTCATGGGTAACGCAATGACGACAGCGCCCCGGGCAGGGAGCCTTTCGAGATTAGCGAGGTTCTCAAGACCCAACACATTATTTTCCGCCGCAAGCCGATGTACGGGAAAATCCTTTGATTTCCCATAATCAATTGACGCGACGTCAGCACCCAGGACCGAAACCTTCCTCTCTCCCACCAGCAGCCGCGCCGCCGCCTCCCCGTAACCAGGAAAGTGCAACTTGGACACGTCACCGGGCGTATCATCACCCAGGTAGGCCTTACGATCAGGCCAAAATTCCCCCCATCCTGTGCGAAGCAGGACAATCGTACCGGGTTCTATCACCCCATGCTTCGCCTCAAACTCAAGCACGTCTTGCCGGGTGAGTCGATAATCCCGATCGATCGCAGCCTGCGTTGAAACATCGATCACAACCGCATGCGCCATGAACTGCTGAAGTGGAATTTGGTCTGTCGTCCGTTGTCCTTCAGAAAAGTGAATCGGCGAATCAAGATGCGTGCCACCGTGCTCCGGGGCACAGATGGCGTAGGCGGCATAAAAGTAACCTTTATCCGTTTGCCCATAAGCAAGCTTTTTCAGTTCGAAAGTTGTGGGTGCGGTTGGCCAGTAAATCGTCTCCTCATTAAACGCATACGTAAGATCTATCAAGTGAAATTTGCTCGGATTGAATGTATCCGCTGGTGATATGTGAGGCGCTGCCATCAACAATATGCTAATGACAAAAGCACAAATATCACGGTTCATAGCACACCTCCCAGCAAAATTAGATAGAAACACCCGCTCTGCACTTCAACAGACTGGAGACCCAACTCTTCATAGCATCACAATGTCGTTTTACTCTTGAGCACTGAATCGGGTTGGATCGACGCCGTCAGTCACGTCAGTCGCGAAATCGTGTTTCATCCTCCGTCTTTATCCGCAACATCATGAAATCGAGATCGTTGGCCAACAGACGCTCACGCATTTCGTCCAATCTTGCGAGATGCTTGAATGGGCCAATACGGACTCGGTGCCACGTATCCTGGCCATTCATCACGACCCGCTGTATTTCCGCCTGAATGCCCATGGACTCCAATTGCGCCTTGACACGATCCGCCTCATCGAGGTTGCGGAACGAGCCCACCTGAATGACATAAATGCCCGGCTGGAGCGGTTTCTCTTGTGCCTGGCCCGCTTCGCCAACCTCCCAGTCAGGTACCTTGACTTCCATCTCCGGAAGGATCGTGTAGAAATCAAAGCGCGGCTTGGGAGGCGGGGGAAGCGGATCGCTTGTGTCCTTCTGCACCGTACGTGTGTCCACCGAGCCACTGCTCTCCTGGACCACCGGTTGTTCCACAATCACTGGAGAATGCTGCTTTAAAAACACAATCAATGCGACAAATAAGCCAATGCCAAGGCCCAGTGCAAACAAGGGCCACTCGTGACCGCGTTTCGGCGACACTTTTCCTTTTGGTACATGTTTATAGTCGCGGGCCACTACATTACCTCCGGTGCCGACACACCCAATAGGCTAAGACCATTGTGCAATACTTGGCGCGTTGCGAGAATCAGACTAATACGGGCATTTCGCAACGGCGATGACTCCACCAGGAACTGGTGTGTGTTGTAATAGGTGTGAAAGTCATTGGCGAGATCCCGCAGATAGTAGGCAAGCTGATGAGGTTCCTCACCCTGCGCCGCCGACTCAATCACTTCGGGATAACGGAACAGCGTGGCCAACAGTGCCTGTTCGTGCTGTTCAGTTAACAACGAAAGATTCCGAGCGCCCTCTTCGGCGTCCCACTTAAGATGCTTCTGATCCATTTGCTTCATCACACTGCATATCCTTGCATGTGCATATTGGACGTAATACACAGGGTTATCACTGGACTGCGACTTGGCAAGATCAAGATCGAAATCCAGGTGCTGGTCGCTCTTCCGCAACACGTAGAAAAATCGCGCAGCATCACAGCCCACCTCTTCACGCAACTCTCTGAGGGTCACAAACTCACCAGCGCGGGTAGACATTTGGACTTTCTTTCCTCCCCGATAGAGGGATACGAACTGTATAAGCAAGACATCCAACTTGCCAGGGCCTTCACCCATTGCAGCAATTGCTGCCTTCAGTCTCGGCACATAGCCATGATGATCTGCGCCCCATACATCGATAATCCGGCCAAAGCCTCTTTCTAATTTGTTCAGGTGATAGGCGGTATCTAAGGCAAAGTAGGTAGGCTGGCCATTTTCGCGAATCACGACACGATCTTTTTCATCGTGGAACTTTTTGGCACTGAACCATCGGGCACCACCTTTTTCATAAATATGTTCGCCAAGGCGATTGATTACTTGATCGACCGCCTTACTATCGACTAGCTCATGCTCATAAAACCATGTATCAAACTCAACGCCGAATGCAGCGAGATCATCTCGGATATCTTCTAAAATTATTTGAACTGCTAAATCAGTTACCTTGCGAAAGGCATTTTTTCCAATAAGTCTCCCAGCCTGCTCCACCAACCGATCCAGTTGTGCTTCCACGTCCATGTCCGGCGTGATGACGCCCATTACAGCGTCCGCAGAGTGACAAAGCGATTTTCCATCTCGCTCGTAGAGCGTTGCGGCGATCTCTTTTATATACTCGCCTTGATACGCATTGGGTGGAAACGCGATATCTTCACCGCATTTCTCTAGATAGCGCAGCCATACACTGAGCGCCAGGATGCCCGTCTGCCGCCCAGCATCATTGACATAATATTCGCGCTGCACGGTAAAACCGATGGCCTCCAGCAGATTCGCCACAGTGGACCCATAGGCCGCACCCCGACCGTGTCCTATGTGCAGCGGGCCTGTGGGATTCGCGGAGACGAATTCGACAACGACCCGTCCGCCCTGCCCATAGTCCGAGCGTCCATAAGCCTCACCTGCATCCAGAATCTCCTTCGGAATATTTTGAAAGGCGCCGGGTTTGAGAAAGAAATTGATAAATCCCGGTCCGGCAACCTCAATCTTTTCCACCAGATCGGAATCAGGTATGGCAGCGGCGATCTTGGCTGCTATATCTCGGGGCTTAAGCTTCGATGCTGCGGCAAGTACCATTGCAATGTTACAGGCAAAGTCACCATGTTTCGCATCGCGCGTTCGCTCAAGCTGAACCGCGGGTCGATCATCGATACTTAACACTCCATCTTGCTGCAACGTAGCCAAGGCATCCAGGACCAATCTTTCCAAATTTCGTTTCAAGTGCAGCCCTTGCAAACAAACGGCACATTGTAACGTGCGCTTTTGTAGTGGAGAAGGTAAATTAGGAGTGCCTCGCCGTGAGAGCGTGAGGCCCCCTCAGCGATATGTTGGCCCGGCACCAACAATGGCTCAACGTAGCTGCCTGTTCACCATCACAACATATCCTGTGGATCCACATCCAACGACCACCGTACCTTACGCGCCGATCTCAAACGCTCAAGCTGCTGAATCCATGGACTCAGCATGTGCTGCAATGTACTGCGAGTATGAGCTTGAACCAATAACTGGCCGCGGTAACGGCCGGCGCGCCGTTCAATCGGTGCTGCCACAGGTCCAAAAATTTTATTCCCATCATCCGCGAGCTTAAGTGCCACAGCTCGCGCTTCGTCGAGAAAGTTGTTCGGTGCGTCCCGCCCGGTCGCTTCTGCGCGCAAGAGCGCCAGACGGCTATATGGTGGCAGATCGGCCTCGCGTCGCTCAAGGAGCGCATTTTGAGCAAACTGCCTATAGCCATGTTCTATCAATGACCTTAATAAATGATGATCAGGATGGTGCGTCTGAATTAGTACGGTTCCTGGACATTCGGCACGTCCCGCACGCCCGGCAACTTGCATGATAAGCTGGGCCATGCGTTCGCTGGAGCGAAAATCAGCTCCGAACAAACCGCTATCTGCATCGACAACGCCAACAAGCGTGACATTCGGAAAGTGGTGGCCCTTCGCCAGCATCTGCGTCCCAATCAAAATACCGGCCCCACCGGATTGAATGGCGTCCAGCATGTTCTGCATCGCACCCTTGCGGCGCGTGCTGTCGCGGTCAATCCGAAGGATCCCAGTCTGTGGGAAAACTTCCTTTAACATCTGCGCAACACGCTCCGTTCCATAGCCCACTGCGATCAGATCGGCACCCCCGCACGACGGACAAGACTTCTCGGGCCGACGCTCAGCTCCACAGTGGTGGCAAACCAGGACTTCCCTCTGTTTGTGATAGGTCATATGCACATCGCAGCGCTGGCAGCCTGCGACCGAGCCACAGTGATGGCACAGCATAGTAGGCGCATAACCGCGCCGATTAAGAAACAACAGGACTTGGTGTCCCTGTTTGAGGTGATCTGTGGTGGCCTCTAATAAAAAATCCGAGACAGCTGCCTGCATAGGGCGACGCCGAACGTCCACTACCTCAATCTTAGGAGCGACCGCGCCGCCGGCCCGTTCAGGAAGGATCAGATGTTGGTAGCGCTGTTCAGCCGCGTTATATAACGATTCCAGTGACGGTGTGGCTGTGCCGAGTAAAATTGGAACTTTTGCCCGTTGCGCACGCACAACGGCAAGGTCACGAGCGGAGTAGCGAAACCCTTCTTGCTGTTTGTACGATAGATCATGCTCTTCGTCGACGATGAACGCGCCCGGGCGACGCAACGGCGTCCAAACTGCGGAGCGAGTGCCGATTACGATCGATGCACTACCATCTCGAGCCATCAACCATGCACTCAACCGTTCCTGTTCCGATAACGCAGAATGTAACACGGCAATCGGGACAGAAAACCGTCGGCGGAAGCGGGAGATGATCTGAGGTGTTAAACCGATTTCCGGTATCAACACGAGAGCTTGTCGACCATCGCGTATCATACGGTCGATTACATGCAGATAAACTTCAGTCTTGCCGCTACCAGTAACCCCATCCAACAAAAACGCCTGGAACTTTCCAATAGATGAATGAATTGCTTCTACAGCCTGATGTTGAGCAGTATTGAGCGCAAGCGCGGGCTCAAGGCGCTCATTGTCTTCCCTTGGTTTGTATGTGCTCTCATACGCGTCGACCCAACCTTTCTTAATTAGTGATCGAATGACGGCGTGCCATCCACGACTCTGCTCGGAAATTTGCTTGCGCGTCGCCCCTTCAGGATATTTCCGCAAGAACTGCAACAATCCCGCCTGACGTGGGGCACGTCTAAGATCATCAATTTGGACGCGGCCGCCTTCAGCAGTAACGCGCCATCGGGTCTCGCTTCGTCGACGGGCGGGTCGGCCTTTGCGCAGCAGCGACGGCAAACAAGTAAATACCACCTCCCCTATTGGGTGATGGTAGTAATCACTTGCCCAACGCAGAAAAGACAAGTGACTCGTCGATAACAACGGTTCGCTGTCCAAAACCGAACCCGCCACCTTAAGCTGTTCTGGCAGCAGCTCAGATTTATCGGTGATCGACATCAATAGGCCGACCCGGTGTCGTGGACCAAACGGCACGCGCAGGCGGATCCCGGGGCTCAACCTATCGATGTCACAATCGGCGGGAGGAAGATAATCAAAACAGCGGCGAACGGGAGCAGGCAGTGCAACCTGCAAGATAACCAATGGCCTCTGGGTCATCGATAAGACCGCATATCATATCGCAAGGCCATCTACGCATTCGGCTTCTTCAATGAGTAGCTCAACCTTCGCAATGCTTGCCCGGCGTATCGGCTTTCCATCAACAGGACTCTGTGGGGCTTGGCGCAATCCCTTCAGCGGGAATACTGCCAGCTCGATGGGAATATCACCCGCAGTGAACCGATACGCTGGCGTTGAGGTGACTGTGCTCGCGTCGATACGCAGATGCCGCTCCCCCAATTTGTAAGCAATTGCGCGATCAAGCAAAAACAGCCCCACGTTCTCCGGTGTATCAGTAAACAGGTGAAGGGTCACCTCGGTGTACTCACCAGCGCTCCCGGTGAGAACGGGTCCAACGAGGCGCGGGTTAAACCGCTCAAAGAATCGCATGGCGTCCCGTGCGCCCAGGCGCAGTTTGTGTAATTGCTGAGGCTGGGTATTACCTTGGAAGATGCGCTGATATTCCCGAAACGCCAACTCGATCTCGCGGTTACTGGGCAGGTGGTGACTAGCCGTGATACCCATCTGTTGAGTAGCTTTTTGTTTGGCCACTAGATAGCTGTCCACACCATCTTTGGCCATGAAACGGGCGGCGAAATGCATTATGCGCTGGCGCAGTTGCTGTTCGCTGCTCTTATTGCGGGTTGCCATCGCCATTCAAAAAAGCTGTTCCGGAATCTCTTCTACTCCAAGCTCGTCGCTATGCGTCGTCGGCATTTGGTTATTAGCAGGACCTTCAGGTACATAATTACTTCTGAAGATCTCGAATATCGCCCGCGAATTATCTGCGCTTGCAAGTTCGCCCGTATCAGGATCAATACGCACTGCAACTAAGCCGGTTGGACGCTCCAATGGGGATGAAGATATGTCTTTAAGTGCACTACGCATAAATTTTACCCACATCGGCAGTGCCGCGTATGCACCGGTCTCGCGATCGCCAAGCGGCTGAAATTGATCGAAGCCCACCCACGCAGTAGCAACCAGTTCCGTATTGAAGCCGGAAAACCACGCATCTCGCTGGTCATTTGTTGTGCCCGTTTTCCCCGCAAGATCATCGCGACCCACTTCTCGCGCACGCCGCCCAGTCCCTCGACGGATCACGTCACGCATCATTGAGTTAATGATCCATGCATTCTGTGGACTGATAACACTGTCTGCGTTAACCTCATCAGCTTCCAATAGCATCAAGGTTGAATCGTCTATGCTGACCAGTAATGCCGAGGTGTCTTCCGCAAAGTCGGCAGATTTGCAATCATGGCAGACTGTCTTTGGTTGGGCTCGCATAACGATGCGGCCATCGTCCGTCTCAATTCTGTCGATAAAATACGGTTGAACTAAATATCCACCGTTAGCGAAGACGGCGAAGCCAGTTGCAAGTTCTAAGGGACTAAGCGCACCGCTGCCGAGTGCTAGAGACAAATTTCTTGGCAGTTGTTCAGTATTAAAACCGAAGCGACCAAGATATTCGATAGCGTTCGAGACACCAATAGCGTTTAGAAGCCGTATCGAAACTAGGTTACGTGAATGGGTCAGTGCTTCCCGCAATCGCGTGGGGCCGTGTGTTCTGCCGCTATAGTTTTCAGGTCGCCAAACTGCCTCAAGCCCTGGGTCATCAAATACTACTGGTGCATCATTAATGAGACTCGCCGCCGTATAGCCCGACTCGAGCGCAGCAGAATAAATAAACGGCTTAAAGCTCGATCCCGGCTGGCGTCGGGCTTGCGTCACTCGATTGAACTTGCTTCGTTGAAAATCATATCCTCCAACCAGCGCAAGTATCGCTCCGTCATCTGGTCTCATCGCAACCAGACCGCCTTCGATCGCCGGGATCTGCGCAAGCCGCCATTGCCCATCTTCCGTCAACTGCACATGGATGACATCACCCACGCTAAGGATGTCCGCCGCTTTTTTAGGCGCTGGACCACGGCGGTTTTCGTTAACATATGGCCGCGCCCAAGACAGGCCGGACCATTCAATAATCACCGGACCGACGTCTGGCAGATAGGCGATCACTGATTGCTCGTCCAAGTCGACGACCAATGCCGGGAACAGATCGCCTAACCGAGCAACTCCCTCAAGCTGAGTTAACCAGCTGTCCTCCTCAGCCTCCATTTCAAGCTCAACATGGTGCTCCGGCCCGCGGTAACCGTGGCGTTTGGCGTACTCGAGCAAGGCCTCGCTGAGGCTCCTGTTGGCTGCTGTTTGTAAGCGATCACTCACCGTCGTAAACACACGATACCCAGCCGTATAGGCAGCCACCCCATAATTCTTGAGCATGTATGCCCGCACCATCTCGGCAATATAAGGGGCTTTCACCTTCACCGCCGGGCTGTGCAGGCTCGCAATGACCGGAGCGTCAATGGCGTCCGTATATTCCTGCATGGTGATGTACCCCAGTTCAAGCATTCGCCCGAGTACATAGTTTCTCCGCTCAATCGCCCGTGCCGGATTAGTGACAGGATTAGTCGTCGACGGGGCCTTCGGAAGGCCCGCGATCATGGCAAACTGCGGTAGCGTAAGGGACCGGATGTCGGTTCCATAGTAGACTTGGGCTGCGGCTGCAACCCCATAGGCCCTGTGCCCGAGATAGATCTTGTTGAGGTATAACTCAAGAATGGCAGCTTTCGAAAGTTCCCGCTCTATCTTCAGGGCGAGGAGAATCTCGTTCAATTTACGCAAGTAGGTCTTCTCCCGAGTAAGGAAAAAATTGCGTGCCACTTGCATCGTGATGGTACTTCCGCCCTGTGTCTTTTCACCCGTTCTAACGAGCTGGATCGCGGCACGCAATAGCCCCTGCCAATCTACCCCGGGGTGGTCGTAGTAACGATCATCCTCCGCTGCCAGAACCGCTCGAATCAATTGTGGGGGCACCTCACTGAGGGCCAGCGGCGCCCGTCGTTGCTCACCAAATTCTGATATTAGGGAGAAATCCTGGGTGTACACCCGTAGCGGTACCTGCATCTGGACATTCTTGAGCACTTCGATACCGGGCAGCTTTGGCAATACGTACCAAAGCGTGCCTGCCGCCAAGACCACGGCTGAGAATAAGACGACTAGGAGAAGATTGAATACAAGCCGCAACATGTTGGGTATTAATTACATTACTACCGCGATATATAGTGTATGAAGGCACGTTAAGTTAAACATATGATAAAGTCCATGAAATTTGCGAGCTAAAGTATTTGTTTTTTAACTTTCGCTTGACTATAGTCTAGCATTGCAATTTAAAGTTATGGGCGACGTATGCGCCATAACCACGGAGACTAAAAAGGAAAAACGATGCTCCTATTCAAGAGCAAATCGGTTCCGATTCTAGGCGTTGACATCAGCTCAACGTCAATAAAACTCCTTGAACTTGGCCGTACCGGTTCTCGATATCGTGTTGAAAGTTACGCGGCAGAGCCCACTCCGCCCAATACTGTAGTAGAAAAGAATATAACCGATGTTGAAGCAGTCGGCGAAGCTATCGGTCGAGCGGTCAAAAAGGCTAGCACGCGCACCAAATACGCCGCTGCCGCCGTCGCGGGCTCCGCCATTATTACCAAGATCATTTCCATGCCAGGAGACCTTTCTGAGGATGAAATGGAAGGTCAAATTGAGGTCGAAGCTGATCAATATATCCCATTTCCGCTGGAAGAGATCAATATGGATTTTGAGGTGCTCGGGCCATCTCAAGAGCAACCAGGTCGCGTTGATGTTCTACTCGCGGCATCAAGAAGCGACAACATTGATGTACGGGTAGCAGCGCTTGAGGTTGCCGGCCTCACCGCAAAAATCATCGATGTAGAAGCCTTTGCCCTGGAAAACTCAATTGGGCTGCTTGCCAAGGACATGCCCGGCCGCGGCAAAGATCAAGTGATTGCCATCGCCGATGTTGGCGCAGCAATGACGACTTTCAGCGTACTGGAAAATCTGAAAATCATGTACACCCGCGAACAGGCTTTTGGCGGGAAGCAGTTAACAGAAGATATTCAACGCCGCTATGGGCTCTCCTACGAAGAAGCTGGGCAAGCAAAACGGCAAGGTGGATTGCCGGAGAATTATGTGCCGGAGGTTCTCGAGCCTTTCAAGGAAGCAATGGCACAACAGATCAGCCGGGCTATGCAATTTTTCTACTCGTCAAGCCAGATTACGAATGTTGATCAGCTTTTCCTCGCGGGAGGGTGCGCTTCTATAGCGGGCATTGGTGAACTGGTCGAATCCACGACCGGCGTCACGACGCGCATTGCAAATCCATTCGCCAACATGTCGATATCGTCCGGTGTTCGCGCGCAGGCATTGAGCAATGACGCGCCCGCATTGATGACCTGCTGCGGACTGGCGCTGAGGAGCTTCGACTAATGGCGAAGATTAACCTGCTTCCCTGGCGCGCGGCGCTCCGCAAAGAGCGCCAAACTCGATTCTATATCACCGTGGGTGTGGCCATTGTTGTGACGCTAGGCATTTGGGGTTTCGTCCATCTCTTCTTCGAACAATTAATCTCCTATCAGAATTCGCGTAACCAATACCTTCAGGTCCAGATTGTGCTACTTGATAAGAAGATCAAAGAGATTAGGGAACTTGAAAGGGAGAAAGAAAGACTCCTAGCGCGCATGAGAGCTATTGAGCGGCTGCAAGCCAATCGTCCTTTGATCGTTCGGTTGTTTGATGAAATGGTTACCAGTTTGCCGGAAGGAGTCAGTCTTAAACAGGTTACTCAAAAAGGTGCCGTCATAACGATTGACGGCATCGCCCAATCGAATGCGCGCGTTTCTAATTTCATGCGCAATCTCGAGGAATCACCCTGGTTAGCGACGCCAGAGCTCGACATTATTCAAACAACAGATCAGAAAGGAACGCGCATTAGCAACTTCACCCTGCGCTTTAATCAAGTGTATCCGAAGGCTGAAGAAGATAGCGAAGACGAGGCAGGTTCATAATGAATTGGTCGGATCTACAAAATCTTGAACTCCAAAACATCGGCAATTGGCCGACACCTGCAAAGCTCGGGATCATCATGTTGGTATGCGGCGGCATTCTTGGTGCAGCGTGGTACTTAGATACGCAGAAACAACGAGACACGCTCGCTAAGGTTGAGGCTGAGGAAATCAGTCTGCGGGAAACCTTTGGATTCAAACAAAAGAAGGCCGCAAATCTGGAAGCCTTAAAACAACAGATGAAGGAAATGGAGCAGACATTTGGTGACATGCTCCGCCAACTTCCCAATAAAACGGAAGTGGCTGGGTTGCTTGTCGACATCTCCCAGACAGGCCTAGCCAGCGGCCTTGAATTTGAGCTTTTCCAGCCCCTGCAGGAACAGCCGTCAGAGTTTTATGCAGAGCTACCGATTCGCATACAAGTGAAGGGCGATTATCACGAGTTAGGAGAATTCGTTAGCGGCGTCGCTGCGCTTCCCCGCATCGTTACCGAACACGACATCAATATCTCAAAGCAGGGCGACAAAGGCTTGACGATGACAGTCACGGCAAAAACCTATCGCGCGATGGAGGAAGAAGAGGAAGCACAAGCGGGAGCGGCCCAATGATGAGGGCGCGTCCTAAAGCATTGTTATCAGCCTTCCTCGGCCTGAGTCTGATCGCGGTTGTCACGGGCGGCTGCGTATCCCGTGACATCAGCGACCTAGAGGAATTCGTAGAACAGATCAAGGCGAGGCCGGGGGGGCGCCTTGAACCGCTCCCGGAGATTAGACCCTATGAAGCATATACGTATCAATCAAGTGGCGAACGGGATCCTTTTGCTCCGTTCTTTGAAAAGTCCCTAGATGAGATCACCGCCGAATTGGCAGATTCACAAAACAATAAATATATCGATGAGCTACAGAATAGGAATCGTGAGGAACTCGAACAGTTTGAGCTTGATAGCCTACGCATGGTGGGTCTATTGGAGGATACAGATGAGCAATGGGGGATTATTGTAGACCCAGACGGAACGATTCACCGCGTCAAGGTTGGCAACTACATGGGTCGCAACATTGGAAAGATCACGAATATCTACGAAGACAGAATTGAACTTCGGGAGGTTGTTCAGGACAGCCAGGGCCGGTGGACAGAGCGTACAGCCGCGCTAGCACTGGTTGAATAATCTGACAAAGGGGTGGAAATCATGACGGTATCGATAGCGTTAAACGATCAAGCGACTACAAACTCGTCAGTTAAGTGGCTTTCGCGCCTTGCCGTGGCAATGTATCTGCTGTGTCTGCACACTGTCGTCCATTCCGCCGGCAACACCCTGGATAGCATTAGCTACTCAGTACTACCCGGGGATCAGGTGCAGGTAAGACTTAATCTGTCTGTGCCACTGGAGCAAGAGCCATTGAGCTTCAGCATTGACAATCCGGCCCGCATCGCGCTGGACTTTCCAGACACAAGTCTGAATCTGGAGGCAAAGAGTCAGGCTATCGGTGTCGGCATGGCCCATAGTGTGGTAGCGGTCGAGGCTGGTGGACGTACCCGTGTTGTACTGAATCTCGTACAACTAGTGCCCTATGACCTGCGGGTAGAAGGAAATTCCGTGGTGCTCACCCTACAGACAGTGGAACTCGTCGCAACCGGTCTCCCTGCGAAAATCGAGGCCGCCGGGCCAGCCCGGATGCCCGTGGGCATGGCAGGTATCGACAAGATCGACTTCCGCCGTGGCGATCAGGGCGAAGGTAGAGTAATCGTCACCCTCACGGATCCCTCCATCGGCATTAACCTGGATCAGGAAGCCGGCAACATCATCATCGATTTCCTGGACACCTCACTCCCGGAAGAGCTCGATCGACGTCTCAACGTAATCGACTTTGCAACACCGGTCAAGGAAATCGATACCTCACCACTCGGCAATGGAGCCCGTATGGTCATCACCACAACGACTGAGAACTACGACTACCTCTCCTATCAGACGGACAAAATATTCACAGTCGAGGTCAAGCCACTCACCCCGGCACAGAAGGAAGCGATCAGAAAGGAAAAATTTGGTTACACGGGAGAGCGCTTGTCGTTTAACTTCCAGAACATCGAGGTGCGCGCGGTACTCCAGCTTATCGCCGATTTTACAGGCCTCAATATGGTGGCGAGCGATACCGTCACAGGCAATATAACGCTCCGCTTGAAGAACGTGCCCTGGGACCAGGCACTAGACATCATCTTGAAATCGAAAGGTTTGGCTATGCGCAGGGTCGGCAACGTCGTCATGGTTGCCCCTCAGGAAGAGATCGCGGCACGCGAGAAACTGGAGCTTGAGGCAGAAAGGCAACTCGAGGAACTGGCTCCCTTGCGGACGGAGTTTATTCAGGTTAACTACGCCAAGGCGTCGGATCTCGCAGTGCTAATCAAGGCCGAAGCCAACAACCTGCTGTCAGAGCGCGGTAACGTGACTATCGATCAGCGCACCAACATACTTATCGTGCAGGATATCGCAGTAAACCTCCAAAGCATCCGAGAGATGATCATTAAGCTCGACATCCCGGTGCGACAGGTGCTCATCGAGTCACGCATCGTCAATGCCAGCGAGGACTTTGCCAAAGACATCGGTGTCCGCTTTGGGCTGGCCGGGCGCACGGAGGATCCCAGCAGGACCAAGACCTTCGCCATCGCGGGCGGAACGGAATTGGGTATATTTGAGGATCTCGACCCGACCGGGTTCAACACGGCAGGACTTGAGGATTTTATCGTCGACCTGCCTGTTACCGATCCCGCTGGGGCGCTGGGCCTGGTCGTCGGTAAGGTTGGGACCTGGCTCCTGCAGCTCGAGCTATCCGCGGCGATTGCCGAAGGGCGCACAGAAGACATCGCGAGTCCGAGGGTCATTACGGCAAACCAGCAAGAGGCCCTCATAGAGACAGGCGAAGAGATTCCGTACCAGGAGGCCACCTCCAGCGGCGCCACCTCGGTGGCGTTCAAGAAGGCGGTCTTGTCGCTGAGAGTCACGCCCCAGATCACCCCGGACGACCGCGTGCTTTTGGACCTGCAGGTCAACCAGGACACTCGGGGTTCCCCGGAAGTCCTTGGCGTGCCGCCGATCGATACCAATGAGGTCACCACACAGGTCCTGGTCGACAATGGCGAGACGGTCGTGCTTGGCGGGGTCTACACACAGTTAGACGAGGTGACCATTGATAGAGTCCCCTGGTTCAGTGACCTGCCGCTCTTTGGTTTCTTGTTCAAGCGGACCCTGACAACAAAGAATCGTTCCGAACTGCTCATCTTCGTGACACCGAAGATCCTTAAAGAGACGTTAACCGTAGAGTTGTGAGATCCACGAAGACCCACGGATTGGGTCGACGCGACTAGATGTGGTCCTCACGGGCCACATCTTTTTTTTGCTCGTGTCGCCTTCACGCGGGGCCAGAACCTCGCTCGGCGCTCAGGACAGCCCCATTCACCTCAGATACCCGAGCTCATAGACTATCGGGCTGGTTCAAGAATTCCGACAGAGGCTTGATTTCTAAACTTAACACTGGCATATCTGCACCACCCATCTCGATAAAGTGAACTCGCCTTTTTTGATGCGCAATCGAGTATTCAAAATCTGATGCCAGCTTCGTGATAGCTAGGCCTAACAATATTTTTCTCGTCGGTCCCATGGGCGCAGGCAAATCAACCATCGGTCGCCAACTTGCCAAACAACTTAAGATGGATTTTCGTGATAGTGACCACGAAATCGAAACGCGTACTGGTGTAGATATTCCCTTTATCTTTGAGATGGAGGGCGAAAAAGGTTTTCGCAAGCGTGAGAAGCAAGTAATCGACGAGTTAACACAGCTACAGGGTATTGTGCTCGCTAGTGGCGGCGGCGCCGTACTCGACCCGGATAATCGGTCACGGCTTGTTAGCCGTGGATTTGTGATCTACCTACACGCACCAATGGAACAATTGCTCGAACGCACGTGCTTGGATCGGAAACGTCCCTTACTCCAGAATGAAGATCCGCAACAGAAGATGAAACAGGTCATCGCGGAGCGTGATCCCTTATATCGAGAGGTTGCCGATTTGATAGTAGAAACAGGCCGCCGTACAGTACGACGAGTCGTAAACGATATCTGTCAACAAACTGAAAATCAATGAAAACATTAATGGTCGAGTTGGGAGCAAGGCGTTATCCGATCTACATCGGTGAGCACCTGATAGACCAACCAGATCCTCTGGCGGCCCATATTCGAGGGCGGAAAATCATGGTGGTAACGAACACCACCGTGGCGCCGCTGTATTTGGAAACCGTGTTGAATGCACTTAGTCGTTACTCGACCGAAACGCTTGTGCTGCCCGATGGTGAAGAACACAAAAACCTGGACGTAATGAACAGGATCATTACTGCTTTGCTAGAAAACCAGTTTGGCCGCACCAGCACATTAGTTGCCTTAGGAGGTGGCGTCATAGGGGATATCACTGGCTTTGCAGCCGCTTGTTATCAGCGAGGTATTGACTACATTCAAATACCGACCACTTTGCTCGCCCAGGTTGACGCATCAGTGGGCGGCAAAACTGCTGTCAATCATCCATTAGGCAAGAACATGATTGGCGCGTTTCACCAACCGCAATGTGTGATCGCCGACACGCGAACACTCGGGACCCTAGACGACAGAGAGTTCTGTGCCGGGCTGTCCGAGGTTATAAAATACGGGCTCATTCGGGATCAGGGATTCTTCGACTGGTTAGAGGGTCATATGGCCGCGCTCCTTGAGCGCGAGCCGGAGGCCCTTAGCTTCGCGATCGAGTGCTCCTGCCAACACAAGGCTTACGTGGTCGCTGCCGACGAGCGTGAGGCAGGTATGCGCGCGCTGCTGAATCTGGGTCATACATTTGCGCATGCGATCGAGACTGGTCTCGGGTACGGGCAATGGTTACACGGCGAGGCTGTTGCGGCAGGCATTTATATGGCGGCTGATCTATCGGCCCGCCTCGGCTGGATTGATCAGACAAAAGTTGATCGTATTGAAATGCTTATCAAACAGGCACGCCTGTCAGTTAGGGCGCCAAACGCAATAAAGCCTACACGCATGCTG
Organism: Gammaproteobacteria bacterium; assembly: GCA_027296625.1. NCBI lineage: Bacteria > Pseudomonadati > Pseudomonadota > Gammaproteobacteria > Gammaproteobacteria bacterium. The sequence goes on from JAPUIX010000056.1 coordinate 23,782, forward strand.
GAGCTGATGGCTGTAGACAAAAAGGCGAAAGATGGCACCCTACGACTGGTGCTTTTACGGGGCATCGGAGATGCCGTCGTAACCTCCGACTTCGATATAGAAGCTTTGAAGGACACCCTGTCCCATTGCCGCGAAGTGCCAGAGGTCGCGTGATGCCTGATCTGGCGCCGTATGCAGCCAGTCAAGAATCCTCCCGCGGCCGTAGGTACAAGGAACCGGCCTCGGCTTACCGCGACCAATATCAGCGAGATCGGGATCGCATTATCCACTCTGCCGCCTTTCGACGCCTCGAATATAAGACCCAGGTATTCGTTAATCACGAAGGCGACATGTTTCGCACCCGATTAACGCATTCAATCGAAGTGGCCCAAATTGGACGTACAATTGCACGAGCATTGCGGCTAAATGAGGATCTGACAGAAGCCATTGCCTTGGCACATGATCTCGGCCATACCCCGTTTGGTCATTCGGGCCAGGATGCCCTTAATGATTGCATGCGCAACTTCGGTGAGTTTGAACATAATTTACAATCGCTGCGCGTCGTCGATGTACTTGAGCAACGATACCCTGAGTTCACGGGCCTCAACCTCACTTTTGAGACGCGTGAAGGAATCCTTAAACACTGCCCAGTGGAAAAGGCAGCTGAACTCGGTGACGTGGGACGTCGATTTCTCGAACAACAACGGCCGGGCCTTGAAGCCCAGCTCTGCAATCTCGCGGATGAGATTGCCTATAACAATCACGATGTCGATGATGGTCTTCGTGCGAGATTGATTCATGTTGATGAACTGTGCGAGATTCGGCTATTTGGCGAAAAACATACTGAAGTTATCAAGCGTTGGCCCGACCTGTCCAAAAGACGCGTGGTTCACGAAGTAATCAGACGGATGATTAATCAACAAGTAAGCGACCTCATTGAAAACTCCCAGAAAAACATCGAGGCGCTGAATCCTGCGGATATTGAGGCTGTGCGTTCCGCCGAGAGGCGACTCGTCACCTTTAGCAAGGAGATGCGTCAGAGGCAATTAGAACTCAAGCGATTTTTGCACAAACACCTCTACCGCCATCACCATGTCCATCGCATGTCTGTAGAGGCAAAAGCAATCATTTCCGCGCTTTTCAATGCCTTTATGCATAACGTTGACTTGCTCCCGGCAGACGTAAGGGTTACCACGCTGCATCTGGAACGTGAAGGTGGAGATGAGGCAGGCCGTGCTCGAGGCGTGGCCGATTACATTGCCGGGATGACAGACCGCTATGCAAGGATTGAGTATGACCGTATCGTGGATCCAACGGCACTACGCTCGCAATCTTAGGGGGATATTCAAAACGCGAGTCGTCCGATGCTGGCCCCCACGCCCGAGCCCCAAGAGGCCCTTATGGGGGGCTTCATGCTTTGCCGGGCTTCGATGCATTACGCAGAAACCCGGTGTTCATCATTGCATGCCGTTCACAGGGGCAGAATCGGTGATCATTTGCGATCTCCCAGCATCGGCTTTTTACGCTAATGTGTCGCTATTTTCAGCGATCGTGCCTGTATTTGCTCCGCACTCCCATGATCTCTGGGCCCTAATCAGGCCCTTGGAGGCACCCCCTCTGACCCACCTCAGGCAACTCGGATTGCCGTGCTCGGCTGCCCCATGTCGGAATTAAAAAACAAGCGGATCTTAAGCGCGCTGAGACGCGAACCCGTGGACATGACGCCAGTGTGGATGATGCGCCAGGCAGGACGCTATTTGCCGGAATACCGAGCCACGCGCAGCCGCGCAGGTAATTTTATGACACTCTGCACCACTCCGGAGCTTGCATGTGAAGTCACCTTACAACCGCTTTCAAGATTTCCCCTCGATGCCGCGATTCTGTTCTCGGACATCCTGACGATACCCCATGCCATGGGCCTCGGCCTTTCTATCACGGATGGAGAAGGCCCACGCTTCAAGCGGCCAATACGCTCGGAGGCGGACGTCAAGGCGCTCGGTGTGCCCGATCCGGAAACGGAACTCCGATACGTCATGGACACCATTCGTCTAGTGCGCCAAGAACTTGACGGGCGCGTGCCGCTCATCGGCTTCGCCGGCAGTCCCTGGACCCTGGCCACTTATATGGTAGAGGGCCAGTCAAGTAAGGATTTCCCACTGGTTAAGGAGCTCGCGTATGAGCGACCTGACATGATGCATCGGCTGCTTGCAATCATTACCGAGGCTGTGACTCGCTACCTCAACGCGCAGATCGCCGCTGGCGCCGAGGTGCTGATGATCTTCGATACCTGGGGAGGGCTGCTGACTACTCGCGGCTACCACGACTTTTCACTTGAATACTCTCAACGCGTGATACAAGGTTTAAATCGCGAGTGCGAAGGCATCGTAGTGCCGGTGATCCTTTTTACAAAAGGTGGAGGCGCCTGGCTCGATGCGATGGCGGAGAGCCATTGTGATGCGATAGGACTAGACTGGACTCTGGATATCGGAGTGGTACGGGCAACGGTAGGCGAACGTGTTGCCTTACAGGGAAATATGGACCCACTCATTCTCTTTGCTTCACCCGCTCGGATCCGGGAGGAAGTTAAAGTAATCTTGGAGAGTTACGGCCACGGCACTGGACATGTGTTTAATCTGGGACATGGTATTCACCCGGAGACTAAACCGGAGCATGTTGAGGTCTTTATCCAAGCTGTGCATGAGTTGAGCCCCCCCTTTCACGCCTAACCCGTCCGTTGATCAATCACCAATGAAACAAAATTCACTCTACGAGCATGGAGCAACGATCGTCAAAGGATTTTGTATGGGTACCGCGGACGTTATTCCCGGGGTTAGCGGAGGAACAATTGCCTTTATTCTCGGAATCTATCCCAAACTGCTTACGGCGATTAAGTCCTTTGATGTGGAATGGTTGTGGCGTCTCGTAAGGCTCGACATCAAGGGCGCAATTACTTATCCGCATTTTGGATTTCTCATACCGCTCTGTGTCGGGATCATTGCAGCGTTGCTGTTTTTTACCCGCATCGCTCCGTTACCCGTATATATCCGTACGCACCCCGAAGTTACCTATGGTTTATTTTTCGGATTGATATTGGGCTCAATCATTATCCTATTAAGGCAGCTCGGTGAGCTAAACCGTAATGAATACCTCGAGCTTGCTGCGGGCATCGTATTGGGCCTCCTGCTGGTTAACCTGGTACCATTCAATACGCCGAACAGCGCATGGTTCATTTTCATCTCCGGAGCGATAGCCACCTGTGCAATGATTCTGCCAGGTATCTCTGGATCCTTTATCCTCCTGATCTTCAGAAAATACGCCTATGTGTTCGATGGATTGAGCAAACTCGACTTTACTGTGATGGTTCCATTCATCCTGGGCGCCATCACAGGTCTTGCGCTTTTCAGCCGTATTTTAACCTCGTTACTCAACACGTATTACCGGCCCACGTTACTCGTTATTACGGGAATCCTTGTTGCTTCACTTTGGGTAATTTGGCCGTTTCAGGATAGGGTATATGAATTCATACGAGGGGAAGAGCATCTCATAAGCACGGTTCCGTTAGTCCCCCAATCACTCGATGGAACGACAGTGCTTTCTCTGCTGCTCGTAGGGCTTGGTTTCGTTTTCATTTTGTTTATCGACTGGCTTGCACGAAAGCGTATAAGTCAGGTGGCTTGAGCAACGCCGTTAAACCCTGCGACGAGAAGATCCCTTATTGATGTGCGCTCTGCTTGAAGCGCCCTATTATCACCTTGCCGAGGAATGCCGACCGAGCCAGGCGGCCAAGCCGAGCATAAGGAAGAAGGCTACGATAACGGGTGTATTGCCCATACGTGCGTAAAGGGTCCACCCATCATATATCCGGATATCGGCAACTAAAGTATGGATTTTGAACTGAGGGGAGCGCGCAAGGACTTCCCCTTTGGCGTCAATAACTGCAGTGATACCCGTATTCGTTGCACGTAACACATAACGGCCCGTCTCCAATGCTCGCATACGTGCCATCTGAAAATGCTGATGCGGTCCGAGGGAATCCCCAAACCATCCATCATTGCTGACATTGACCAGGAAATCCGCATCGGGGAGTGCCCTGATGATCTCCTCCCCAAAAATGATCTCATAGCAGATGGAAACACCCACATGATGGCCAGCAACTCGGAGCAGCGGTTGATTAGCCGGCCCGGCGCTAAAGCCCGACATGGGTATTGCCAGGAGGTCCGCCAAGCGTTGCAGCCACTTCCCCAGCGGCATGAATTCACCAAACGGGACAAGATGCTGTTTGTGATAAGCCCCAGCGTGGCCGCCGATCGCAACGACGCTGTTGTAATAACGGGCACCGTCAGGATCAAGAACAGGAATGCCAATGAGTAAGTCCGTCCCATCTAGGCGAGCTTTTGATTGTAATGACTCTATAACGGGTGTGACGGAATGATAGAAGGCCGGTATTGCCGCTTCTGGCCAGATGATGAGATCTTCACCCCAGAACTTTTTCGTTAGGGCCTGATAGAGCCTTATTGTCTGTTGACGTTCCTCCGGTAGCCACTTCATCTGCTGCGTGACATTGCCCTGAAGTAACGCGACCTTAACCGTCTCTCCGGTTGGCTCTGTCCACGAGACACGCCCCAACAAAAAAGCACCGGCCCACAACAACACTATTGCAGAAAGTGGATACGCACATTGCCTGAGCCCTCCGCAAAAAGCGTAGGCGAGCAGACCAGCACTCAAAGCCACCGCCCAACTCACACCGTATACGCCAACGAGCGGCGCCAGACTGGCAAGCGGGGCGTCAATCTGACTGTAACCCAAATTAAGCCAGGGGAACCCGGTTAAAATCCATCCACGCAGCCATTCGACGAGCGTCCATGTTGCGGGTACCACGGCAAGCAACCACAGCGCTTCACCTACGCTAAAGAACCTTCTAGCAACGTACCCGGCAACCGCCGGATAGCAGGCTAGATAAGCAACCAACAGGTAGGTCAACAGAAGTGCAACTGGCAGCTTAAGGCCACCAAATTGATAGATGCTGATGTGTAGCCAGTAGACCCCTACACCAAACATGCCCATCCCGTAAAGCCACCCACGCCAAAAGGCCCGCCAAGGAGGATTATTCCGCCAGGTCAGGAAAAGAAGCGCGGGCGAGATGACAGCAATGGGGAACCACTGAAAAGGCGCGAACGCGAACGGCAGGGCCAATCCTGCAAGTAGCGCGATCGCATCTTGAATATACGCACTCTGCCGTGGAGCTAGGATCACCAAGAATTTATTCGCGCTGAATTGTCGTTATACAAAACATGGGGCTCCAGCAGATTGCATCACCCCCTATTTACGGCGATAGACCCTTAGCTGCCTAGGTTTTTAGTTACGTCCGTCAACTGGGTTTTTCTGTTACGTTTTCCGACTCTAGCCTGATGAGTCGCATCAGATGAATGCGGCGTTTGTCTGCACGCAGAACTTTAACGTTAAATCCACCATAATCGATTGTCTCTCCGCGTCTAGGCAAGTGTCCAAACGCATTTAACATGAGCCCACCGAACGTGTCATATTCTTCATCACTAAAGTTGGTGTGGAAATACCGATTAAAGTCTTCAATGGGCGTAAGCGCTTTTACAGTATATCTATTTTTCCCGTGTTGTTTTATAAAGTCTTCCTCATCGATATCATGTTCATCCTTGATCTCACCAACAATTTCCTCGATGACATCTTCAATCGTAACCAGACCTGAAACTCCGCTGTACTCATCGACAACGATTGCCATGTGATTGCGACTTGCACGAAACTCCCTAAGCAGCACATTCAAGCGCTTGCTCTCAGGCACAAATACCGCTGGCCGCATGACATCCCTACTATCAAACGCCTCGGCATCACGCTTGGCGAGATAGACAAGCAGATCTTTAGCTAGGAGGATACCGACCACTTCGTCCACGTCATCGCCAATAACTGGAAATCGAGAATGCCCTGATTCGATCACTATAGGCAAGAAATCCTGCGGCTTAGCATCTTGTTTCACTACAACCATTTGCACGCGAGGAACCATGATGTCACGCACTTGGATGTCTGAGACTTGCAGCGCTCCCTCAATCATCGGAAGGGCATCCGCATGCAAGAGGTTACGTTGCTCAGCGGCGCGCAGGAGGTCAATAAGGGCTTGCTGGTCCTGCGGCTCGCCAGTAAGCACTTTGGTTAAGCGCTCGAACCAACTCCGCGAGCTGGAACCGTTATTAGGTCGATCGTCGCTCATGAATCGATCACAGACTCATACGGATCAGAATAACCAAGCTCTTTAAGAATCTGGGCCTCTAACAATTCCATTTCCCTTGCGTGATCCTCGTCGACGTGATCAAACCCTAACAGGTGCAAGGTTCCGTGTATCACCATGTGTGTCCAATGGGCTGTGAGACTCTTGCCCTGCTCTCGAGCCTCGCTTTCCACGACGGGGGCACAGATCACAACGTCGCCGAGCAGATCCGGCGTGATCGCCTCAAGACCTTCACTAGGAAAGGACAGCACATTCGTTGGTCCACGAGCCTGTCGCCATCGTTCGTTCAGCTCAGTGCCTTCCTCTTCATCAACAATGCGCACTGTCAGTTGCACATTCTCCCGGCGCCCACGGACCACAGCGCCGATCCATGTCTCAATATCCGAAACCGATGGCACCCCATCAGCCATAACGGCGTATTGCACATCGACTTCGACGCTCATGACTGCTTATCAGAGGAATCGTCACTATTTTCTCTTTCGTTCCGCTCATAAGCATTGAGGATGCGTGCGACGAGAGGATGCCGAACAACGTCCCGCGCCTGGAAGAACGTAAAGCTGATACCGTCGTCGCTATCCTTCAGCACATCAATTACGTGACGAAGCCCGGACTTACGACCACGGGGTAGGTCAATCTGGGTTATGTCCCCCGTAACCACAGCCCTTGACCCAAAGCCGGTGCGGGTAAGAAACATCTTCATCTGTTCGACCGTGGTGTTCTGTGCCTCATCTAGGATGATAAATGACTCGTTCAAGGTGCGGCCACGCATAAAAGCAAGCGGCGCGACCTCAATAATGTTCCGATCAATATATCGAGCTACCCGTTCAAACCCCAACATCTCATATAGAGCGTCGTATAATGGTCTTAAATACGGATCAACTTTCTGGGCCATATCGCCGGGCAAGAAACCAAGCCGTTCACCCGCCTCCACCGCGGGGCGTACAAGAATAACCCGGCGCACCTGATCTTGCGCGAGCGCCTCCACAGCACAAGCCACTGCGAGATAGGTCTTACCCGTCCCTGCCGGGCCAATACCAAAGCTTATGTCATGGCTTTGAATATTCCTTAAATAACCTCTCTGATTTGGACCGCGCGCTTTAATGACGCTGTGCTTGGTATGGATGATCGCTTCGTCATACTCCTCACCTTCCAGAAGTTCCTCTATGCCTGCTTCTTGTAAGAAGAGATGAACGCGCTCCGGAGAAAGTACCTCATTGCTCGTTGCTTCATAAAGTTGTTTTATAACCCTACCTGCTATCTCCGCGGACTTAGGTGAACCGATCACTCGAAACGTGTTGCCTCGGTTATTAATCTCAACACCCATACGCCGCTCGAGCTGGCGAAGGTGTTCGTCGAACGGCCCGCACAGATTTGCAAGTCGCTTATTATCGGCGGGATGAAGAACAAGGTCGCTCGCGAGCGCTTGGTAGGAATTGGACCGCGTATTCAAAGTTAGGCCGAAACGAGACGCTCCGTCGTTAAGCTTTCACGTTCGTGCGTGACCGGCTCGCCACGAAGCGAGTTGGACAGGGCCTGTACGATCCGCACATCGGCAAACTGACCAATGAGACTGGGGTCACCAGAGAAATTGACAACGCGATTGTTCTCTGTGCGTCCACAGAGCTCAGCCGCTTTCTTACGAGATGGCCCCTCTACCAAGATACGCTCGACGTTACCAATCATTCGCCGGCTAATTTCATGAGCCATTGCGTTGATCCGCTCCTGCAGAAGCGAGAGACGCTCTTTCTTTACCTCCAGTGCGACGTCATCAGGGAAACTAGCTGCGGGTGTGCCGGGTCGACGGCTATAAAGGAAACTGAAGGACTGGTCATAACAAACCTCTTCGATCAACTCCATCGTGGCAGCAAAGTCTTCATCAGTCTCTCCCGGGAAACCGACGATAAAATCCGACGAAATACTGATTTCAGGCCGCACCCGGCGTAGCCGACTCACTTTGGCCTTATACTCCAGGGCTGTATGGCCGCGTTTCATCCGTGAAAGGATCCGGTCAGAACCGCTCTGCACCGGCAGATGTAAATGGTTAACAAGCTCCGGTACCTCAGCAAATGCCTCGATGAGGCTTTCCGAAAACTCTACAGGGTGGGAGGTGGTGAAGCGGATGCGATCGATTCCGTCGATGGCCGCAACGTATTTAATTAACAACGCCAGGTCTGCAATCTCCCCATTGTACATGGGACCCCGATAGGCGTTGACGTTCTGTCCAAGCAAAGTCACTTCCCGCACACCTTGGTCTGCGAGCTCTGCGATATCTGTGATCACATCATCGAAGGCACGGCTAAACTCCTCGCCCCGGGTGTACGGCACTACGCAAAAGGTGCAGTATTTGCTGCATCCTTCCATAATGGATACGTAGGCAGTTGGCCCCTCCGCACGAGGTTTAGGCAGACGGTCGAACTTCTCGATTTCTGGAAAAGTAATATCAATGACCCGCTTACCCGCTCCATCAACCTGGTCAAGCATCTGCGGTAAACGATGCAAGGTCTGCGGGCCAAAGACAATGTCAACAATGGGTGCCCGTTCCCAAATCGCCGCGCCTTCTTGGCTGGCCACGCAGCCCCCGACACCGATGACGAGCCCGGGTTTCTGCTTTTTCCATTGCTGCCACACACCGAGCTGCGAGAAGACCTTTTCTTGGGCTTTCTCCCGGATAGAACAGGTATTCAGTAAGAGAACGTCCGCTTCGGTGGGTTCACTCGTCCGGGTGAGTCCATGTGACTCCGCCAGAACATCCGCCATCCTGGCGGAGTCATATTCATTCATCTGACAGCCGAATGTTTTAATATAAAGTTTGCGTGCCATGACTCCGACAAATCGGAAACGACTTCAACACGTTACACGTTATCGAGGCTATTTTCCAGCCAGATCCCAGCCAACTGATAGGACCTTGATTTACCGGTTTGCACGGACCAATCTCGGTGCCGCTGAACCTCCGAGATACAACCTGTATGGTACGGGATGGTCAACTGGCAGGAAGTATGCACCTCCGACGTATATGCAATGACTTATCGCCTCATCCTCGTTTTCCCTGTTGTGCTGCTATTGCTTGGTTGCGCTGGACAGTCGCGAGCACCGGTACAGCCCTTGCTGGCGCATCTCAGCGACGAGGGCGAAGAGGGTCAGTGCGCAAGATTTTTCGTGGATCTTAACCAGATAGTGTTTGACACCGGGGTCGCCGATGCCGAGGCAGCGCAGATCGCTGGATTCCCTTATCTGCGCGTTGACCGTTTTCTAGCCTCTTATCGTGACGAGCCAATGGACAACGATACGTTTGATGCTTGGGCAGATCACTTGCAGGACCTGGATCGCCAGGCAAGGAAACTCGAGATCGCAAACCTTCCTGAGAACAGCCTTCAGCATCTTCGTAAATACGCTGCTAACGAAGCAGACATCTTAGAAAAAGTCACTCTATGCGGACAGACACTGCGTGCGCGTGACCTTGCCGACGACAACGCGAAACGCAAACTCCGACAGAAAGCAACTGTTTCCGACAACTATAGTACCTTTAAACGAGTTGTCGGCATTTACCCAATCAGCTCCGCCTTCGTAAACCAAAGCATCTTAAACTTGCACGAGAACATCCTAGATGTCTTCGCTACTCCCATTGATTCCCTGCCGGTTAAAGGGCAGCTTGTGTACTATGTGCCACCGGTAAAAGTTAACGCGCTCACTCCAGATGAAACTGCGGCAATCATTAAACGCATCACCAATAATCCGCTGAGCATCCCGCAACCTAGCGCGCTCGACCGGGATAAGCTCTTCGCTACATTCGCACCTATTTGGGAGATCGACGTGGTTGACGATAATGATCGCATCGGCACACTGAATTGGGACAGCACCTCCATGGCCTCAGTCGACGTCATCTATCCTCGCGTTTACCAGCGCTTATCCTATACGCGCTTTCAAGGAAAAATACTGTTACAACTGAACTACCTGATCTGGTTTCCTGCCCGACCCCTAACCGGCCGATTTGATATGCTCGGCGGGAAGCTGGATGGGCTAACTTGGCGCGTCACGTTGGGTCCCCACGGACGCCCGATTCTCTACGATGCGATGCACAATTGCGGCTGCTATCACATGTTTTTCCCCAGTCCGACTCTGCACGAACGAGCGCAATCCAACACCTACCAGGAGCCACCCCTCATTCCCCAAACCGCGCCAGAGGTTCCCGTGGGTCAACGTATCCTCATACGCATTGCGCATCGTACACACTATCTCCAGCGCATCTTGGCAACACCAAAAACTGACAGCGGCACTGCGTACGTATTCAGTGACTATCACGCGCTGCGCTCGTTACCCCTGTCTAGTGGTCGTTACCGCAGCCTATTCCGTGAAGACGCAATTGTAAGCGGCACGGAGCGAGGAGAAAGATGGTATCTCTGGCCGATGGGGGTTCTTGAGCCTGGTGCCATGCGTCAGTGGGGAAATCATGCCACAGCCTTTATTGGTAAGAGGCACTTCGATGATCCGGACCTAATTGACCGCTACTTTGAAATGGGAACCGCCGACTTGGCAGAGAATAGCTTGCAGGGCGCGCTGACCATTGCACCCAACTATCATGCACATCAACCCGGGTCACGATCCAAATGAAACTTGCGAATAGACTTTTCCCGGTATGATGTGCCTACTTAGAATCCGTCAGCTCATTTAATTTGCGCTGAGTCTCCGCAAGGGTTTTTTCTAGTTCTTCAAGTTTCTTCAGCGCTTCATCGCGTTCACGCCCGACCTTAGCCGTTTCCGCCACCGCTTCAAACGAGATCGCCTCCGCGCGCTCTGCGCGTTCCAAGGCCGCGATGCGTTGCTTACTCAAGCGAACTTCCCTTCTGCTCGGTCCCATGATCGAACGCCATACAGCGCCGACCCGTTCCATTATCGAACGGCTCCAGAAGTTACTGTTGCTGGTAGTTCCCATAAGCTGCGCTATAAACATAAATCATAAAATACACGATAACCCCTTCACGAAGGCCGCGCCACGAAAAAAGCCAAATTCCGACATTTCAAGTGCTGAACCTAGGCATCCTGTCAGCTCGGCAAATGCCAAGCCCCGTCGAATGTCCAAAAATAGCCCTGATCTGTCATGCGACCCCGATGACGGACCTCCATCAGGCTACCCCAATATACGATCCTTATTAAGGCATATCTCATAACAAGGCGCCGCCGAGTGTACTGCTCCACGGCCTATGATTACCTTTACTTCCGTACAATGCGTAGACCGGTATACTAGGATTCTTGCCTTTACCTCGGCCATATAAACAGGTACAAAAATAATAATTCAATCACCTAACAGCACCATAGAGGGAACGACCCGCATCAGATATACTGACTATTTATACAGTACTTTAGCTCAGCAACAACGCGATCAAAGGCGGACGTTGACGAAAGATCCACCGTAAATCAATAAGATAAGGCGCATCTTGGCCATGGCCCGCGCTCAAGAGACACTCGCAATCCGCACTTGGGGATACTAAATAGACGAAGAAGCAATGCCAGGGAAACGTTGCCTTCGGGGCAACCGGCTGCCGCTTAACACTAATAGATTGTAGAATTTGACGTCCGTTTCGGATGCTTCGACGCGCACGTGCGTTTGGGGGACACAACGCATTCATCGAGTACCGGCTAATAAGCACAAGATAAGGCATCCAGCGAATATGAAGACGAAAATTCCTAACACCCGACCAGGACTCTATGATCCCGCTGCGACCCGCGCGAGTTGCGGGGTAGGCGTTGTCGTCGATCTCAACGGAATCAAAAGCCACCAATTGGTCGAAGATGGATTTCGCATACTCCAGACCCTTGATCACCGAGGCGCTCGCGGTGCAGAAGAAAAAACCGGTGACGGGGCAGGCATGTTGATACAAAAGCCTCACGAGTTCTTCAAAGCGAACATCCCTAATCTTGGCGACTTCGATACCTACGGAGTTGGACAGACCTTCTTTCCCCAAGACAAGCGCAAACACAAGATTTTGGAGGAACTCATTGATGATAGCGCCAACAAGCACGGGTTCAAGCTCATAGACTGGCGCGATGTCCCAACTGATAATTCTGACCTAGGCAAAACAGCATTAGAGTCTGAACCGGTGATAAGACAATTTTTTGTAGAGCCTAATGATCCTCTCGAGCCAGACAGACTCGACGCGAAGCTCTATATACTCCGGCGGACCATTGAGAATACTGCGAGGAAACGCGCACTGGGCGAGGAACACCTTTTCTATATCTGTTCGCTGGATCGGAGAAAAATCGTCTACAAGGGACTTCTTACCTGCGGACAGCTTAGAGGTTACTACCCAGATCTATCGGACGACAAAATAAAAACGAGCCTTGTGCTGGTGCACTTTCGATTTTCAACGAATACTCTGGGCTCATGGGATCTGGCCCATCCCTATCGAAATATCATCCACAATGGCGAGATTAACACGCTGCGTGGCAATAAGAATTGGATGACAACACGTGAAATCGATCTGGCCTGCGAAAGGTTCGGTGAAGATATCGATGAGATAAAACCGGTCACCACTGAGGGTTTGAGCGATACGGCTGTATTGGACAATGTGCTCGAACTATTGCTTGAGGCAGGCCGTGAACTACCGCACGCACTACGCATGTTGATTCCGGAAGCTTGGAACAAAGATAAATTCATGGATAGAAAGAAAAGAGCATTGTACGACTATTTTTCGACCATCATGGAACCCTGGGATGGGCCCGCTCTGATTGCTGCAACCGACGGTTATCGGGTCGCCGCTGTGCTGGACCGAAACGGGCTGCGGCCCTGCCGATACTGTGTCACCAAAGACAACAAACTCATTATGGGGAGCGAGACAGGTATCTTGGAGACACCTCCGAGCGAAATCGTTTTCAAAGGACGCCTAAAACCCGGTCAGATGTTTCTGGCTGACACCCTGCAAGGTCGCATCGTTCCTGAAGATGAGATCTTTGACGCGCTTACCGATTGTCCTTATGAAGAATGGCTCGAGAGCAATCGATTAAAACTTAAAGATATCATCACCGAATTTGGACGAAAGAAAGCGCGTCAAGATGACGTTCTCGACATCGCCCGATACCAACGAGCCTTCGGTTACACCATCGAGTATCTTCGCTGTCTAATCCAGCCGATGGCGGAGCAGGCGAAAGACCCTCTGGGATCCATGGGAGACGACGCCGCACTTGCCGTACTCTCGGCGAGAAACAGGCTTCTTTTTGATTATTTCAACCAGCTATTCGCTCAGGTCTCGAATCCACCGATTGACTTCCTACGAGAGGACCTCGTCACTTCCCTGGAAGGTCATGTCGGCAGGCAGCGTAACTTACTGGCAGAAACTCCAGAACATTGCCGCCAGATCTTTTTAGAGTCACCAATCCTCACGGACGAGGGGATGGATGCCATCAAGCGGCTGGATAAGAACGGTATTCGCTCGTATGTGGTCGATCTGACCTATTCGATTGGAACCAAGCTTCGCCCCGCCATTGAAAAGGTTCGTTACGAAGCTGCCCAGGCGATTAATGATGGATTTGAGATACTGATTCTCTCCGACAGGAAAATTGGCCCTGATCGTATTCCTATTCCGAGCTTGCTGGCAATCGGGGCCGTCCACCACTTCCTGATCCGCAAAAAACTACGAACAAGAACGGGGCTAATCATTGAAACAGGTCAGGCCTCTACCGTACATCACTTCTGTACGCTGATTGGCTATGGCGCTGGCGCGATATATCCATGGCTCGCATATAAGAGCATCAAACGGATGGTCTCGGAAGGATCAATCCGTTCGGATTTAGAGACCGCGCTTAGCAACTACAGAAAGGCGATCGAAGGCGGCATACTCAAAGTAATGTCAAAAATGGGGATTTCAACGCTTGATAGTTACGCCGGGGCCCAGGTATTTGAGACCGTGGGGCTGAATTTCGATTTCGTACAGGAGTATTTTGAAGGCACCACCGCCCATATCCCGGGGGTAGGACTTGAGCACATTGAAAGAGAAGTTCTTCAGATGCATGAGATCGGCTTTGGTGAAACCGTAATCGGCAATCTTCCCCTAGATTCCGGCGGTGAACTCTATTGGCGCCGCGATGGTGAGCTGCATCAGTGGAATCCGTTCACTATTGGAAAACTACAGCATGCGGCAAAAACGGGAGATTATGAAGTATATAAGGAATTCGCACGATTTATTAACGATCAGGAGGGAAAGCTTCAGACCCTTCGAGGGCTACTCGACTTCAAAATCGCCACGAGTGAATCAGTTTCGATCGAGGAAGTCGAGGCCTGTGAAAAAATAATGAAGCGCTTCTCAACCGGTTCCATGTCATTTGGTGCCCTAAGCCAGGAAGCCCATGAGACACTTGCCATTGCCATGAACCGCATCGGAGGCAAGTCCGGCACGGGTGAAGGAGGCGAACAAGTTGATCGCTTTGGAACCGAACGCGAATGCACCATGAAACAGGTTGCCAGTGGTCGATTCGGAGTCACGATCAATTATCTCGCCCACGCGCAACAAATCGAAATTAAAATGGCCCAGGGTTCAAAGCCGGGTGAGGGTGGCGAGCTACCAGGTAGCAAGGTCGACAAGGGCATTGCCGCAGTCCGCTTCACCACCCCGGGCGTTGGCCTCATTTCTCCTCCGCCACACCATGACATCTATTCCATCGAGGATCTCGCGCAGTTGATCCATGATCTCAAATGTTCAAACCCGGAGGCCGAAATACACGTTAAACTCGTGGCGCTTGGGGGAGTGGGTACCATCGCGGCGGGCGTCGCCAAGGCCAGAGCAGACGCCGTACTCATCAGTGGAGATTCGGGAGGTACCGGTGCATCGGTCAAGACCTCGATCAAGTCCGCAGGATCGCCCTGGGAATTGGGTTTGGCGGAGACGCACCAGGTTCTACTTGCAAATAATCTGCGTTCCCGGATCAAGGTTCGAGCGGACGGTGGCCTGAAGACCGGACGAGACGTGGTCGTCGCGGCACTGCTAGGCGCGGAAGAGTACGGTTTCGGTACCTCGCCGATAGTGACTATCGGTTGCATCATGTTGCGAAAATGCCATTGCAACACCTGCTCCGTTGGCGTCGCAACCCAGAATCCAGAATTGCGCAAGAAATTCCCAGGTAAACCTGAATACGTTATCAACTATATGTATTTCGTGGCCCGGGAGGTTCGGGAGCTCATGGCCGCACTGGGATTCCGCACCATGGATGAAATGATTGGGCGTGTCGACAAACTTCGTCAGAAAGAAATTAAACATCCTAAGGGTATTAAGGTTGACCTGTCTCAGCTCCTGTACAAGCAACCTTCCAAGGATACCCCACGCAAGACGAAAGAACAGAATCATCATCTTGACAAGAAAGTAGATCACTTCCTAATTGAAAAGGCGAGATGCGCCATTGATAAAAAGGAACCGGTCACGCTTCGCCTGCCCCTTACAAACCGGGATCGGACAGTGGGGGCCATGTTAAGCTCGACAATCGCAAAGCGATATGGTGCGGAAGCACTTCCTCCCGATACCATCAAGATCTACTGCACCGGCTACGGTGGCCAGAGTTTTGGTGCTTTTCTTGCCAAGGGCGTCTCACTCCATTTGGAAGGAGATGCCAATGATTACGTAGGTAAGAGCCTCTCTGGAGGAAAGATCAGCGTCAAAACGCCCACAGATGCGTCTTTTCCTGCTGCCGACAACGTCATCATTGGCAATGTGGCACTATACGGTGCCACAAGTGGTGAAGCCTATTTCAATGGTATTGCGGGCGAGCGCTTCTGCGTTCGAAATTCAGGCGCAATGACCGTTGTTGAGGGCGTAGGGGATCATGCTTGCGAATACATGACCGGTGGCGTTGTTGTGATTATTGGCAAGACAGGCAAGAACTTTGGGGCAGGGATGAGCGGTGGTGAGGCGTTTATCTTTAATGAAGAGGGCAATTTTAGCGATATGCTAAACAAAGATATGGTGCATACGGAAGAGTTTACCAGCGAACGTGATCACCATATGGTCAAACGAATGCTGGAAAACCACTATATTTATACGCAAAGTGCCAAAGCTAAAAACATTCTCGACAACTGGCAGAAAAACACGAGGAAGTTTGTAAAGGTAATTCCGGACGCCTATGCTGAGGTTATCGCACGCTCCATCCAGCAAGGTGAAGATGTTCGATTGGCACCGCCTCCAAAACCTCAGGAAAGCGAAGCGGCCTAGCTGACATTTTTTCTGGTCTCATCAATCGCGTCCCAGTATGAGTGAAAACCACCCAAGCGGCTTTCTGAAACACGCCCGTCACCCCATAGGGTACAGGGAGCCACATAAGCGTATTGGGGACTATAAAGAAATCTACAATCCGAAATGGGACGAAAATCAGCTTAAAGAACAGGGCGAGCGTTGCATGGATTGTGGCGTCCCTACGTGCATGGCCGGGTGTCCAATCGGTAACATCATTCCAGAATGGAACGATCTGGTTTACCGAGGAAACTGGAAAGCAGCGCTGGACCGCCTTCACGCAACAAACAATTTCCCGGAGTTCACGGGGTACACCTGTCCCGCGCCATGTGAGCCTGCCTGTGTTCTCGCATATAACGATGATCCGGTGACCATCAAGAGCATCGAACGGGCGATTGTCGATAAAGGCTGGGCAGAAGGCTGGATCATCCCACAACCCCCTTCAACCCGGACCGGCAAAAAGGTTGCCATTGTAGGAAGTGGACCTGCCGGCCTTGCTGCGGCCCAACAGTTAAATCGCGTGGGTCACGAGGTCACCGTGTTCGAAAGAGACGATGCAATCGGCGGACTCATGACCTACGGGATCCCGGATTTCAAGTTCGCCAAGCACCAAGTCGCCCGCCGAGTGGATCAACTCCAACATGAGGGTATCGAATTTGAGGCTAATGCCGACGTAGGAGTCGGCATACCACTCGAAACACTTCAGAACGATTTTGACGCAGTCTGTCTTACAATTGGTGCGTTGAAGCAGCGCGATGTTCCTATACCAGGCCGTGAACTGGAGGGGATCGTTTTTGCCATGGAATATCTGGTACAGGAAAATCGACGACAGGCCGGCCGTCCTGTCGAAAACATAATCGATGCAAAGGGCAAGAACGTCATAGTGCTAGGCGGAGGCGATACCGGTGCCGATGGCATTGCGACAGCTCACCGTCAGGGCGCAAGACAGGTAATTCAGATCAGCATTAGACCACAAAGACCGCTTGAACGCCCCGACGACAACCCCTGGCCCGAACAACCTTGGACGTACGAAAAAACATATGCTCAGGAAGAGGGTGGCGAGGAGGTATTCAGTATCAATACAGTTGAATTCGTTGATGATAACAACGACGGACGAGTTAATTATCTAAGTGCGGATCGCGTGGAATGGACATTTGATCAAAATCGTAAACGCATCGACAAGAAGGTTTTGGAACCCGACCTCAAGATCCCTGCGGAACTCGTGCTGGTCGCCATCGGCTTTGCAGGCGCCGAGACCGATAATTTTAAAGGAACGGGGATAGAAATAAGAAAAGACGGCACCATAAAGATCGACGAGAATATGATGACCAATCTAGCGGGTGTATTCGCAGCTGGTGACGCAAATCGCGGACAATCTATTGTCGTGTGGGCCATAGGAGAAGGCCGTGATGTCGCAAGATGTATCGATATCTACCTGACGGGCACCTCACAGCTTCCATCAAGTCTCCGAACAGCCAATCCACCCATTGGGCTCTAGCTAGCTGCTAACACCTCATCAGTCTTAAGGCCCGCCAGCCCCGCTCTTACCATCCATCAACAACAGCCTATGGAGGTAGAATATACGGAGAGCACTGTGGTGCTTCGATGCATATCGCACGATATTGTGTACGTCTATCGAACCATCAGGGCTGAGAAGTCAAATCTGTTTCAACCTAA
Source organism: Gammaproteobacteria bacterium (assembly GCA_027296625.1). Taxonomy (NCBI): domain Bacteria; kingdom Pseudomonadati; phylum Pseudomonadota; class Gammaproteobacteria; species Gammaproteobacteria bacterium. The sequence goes on from JAPUIX010000056.1 coordinate 41,902, forward strand.
TTGAAGCAATAGAAGGAGGTCATTATGCCGGCGAAATCTGGGCATCCGATCATTTCACCGATGAGACGCTACCTGCTAGCAGGGATATTAACGGTCATTCCAATATGGATCACATGGCTGATCATCGAATTCCTACTAAAGCTACTGACTAAAGTGGGCGATCCTGCTGTGAGTTGGCTATCCGCTGCGCTATATCCGCATGTGCCATCGCTTTCGGACTGGCTGGGTCAACCCTGGTTTCAGTCTGTGATGGCCATCGTCCTTGTACTATTGGCACTTTACGCCCTCGGTTGGGTTGCGACTCGCGTGATTGGGCGACGCCTCATTGCGTGGTTTGATTCGCTCATAGATCGGATCCCCCTGGTTCAAACCATCTATGGCGCCGTCAAAAGTCTTGTCGCTGCGCTACAACAAAAACCAGACGGTGTGCAGCGTGTCGTGCTTATCAATTTCCCGTCATCCGAAATGAAGACTATAGGCTTGGTGACGCGCACACTCATGGATGAAGATACTGGCCGCGAGCTTGCAGCAGTCTACGTCCCAACCACACCAAATCCTACATCAGGGTATCTGGAGATTGTGCCGGTTGAAAACGTGACATCCACAAACTGGACTGTTAACGAGGCAATGATATTCATTGTCTCTGGTGGCGCCGTGGCGCCCGAGAGGATGCATTATGACAAGGGCGTTGATGGATCATACGAGGCCAATCGACAAGATGAAGGATGACACCTTTGCCTTCCATATCATTGAGTCACTCCGCCCCCACTATAATGTTCAGCCAAGCAATAAATTTCCGAAACCAAATATTGATCTATATCAAGGAATAATCTTCCTGTTCCGCTAACCTTATCATTCCAAGAGGTAGGCAAGGTTTGATTTTGCCAGGAGCGGAACATGAAGCTACTATCAATTGTCATCCTTGTCGCATTATTAATTACCATCGGCACCCTCATTACGGGTGTAGGCGCAATGGGTCGTGGTGGTGAGTTTGATGAGCGGCACAGCATACAGCTGCTGTATGCGCGAGTTGCGATGCAGGCTGTTACGTTTTTCCTATTACTACTTGCGCTTTATCTCGCAAGCTCGTAGCGCCCGATGGGTCGATAACCCCCGTTTCTCCACAGGACTTAGGAAGGGACTGCGGACGGTCTGGTAAGGGATTTTTCCGTCCGGCTTCGTTATGTTAGATTGTCCTTACGTTTTGGACGAGGCAGCACGTTAAATTTTCGGTTAAATCCCCGAAGTGTGACTTACGTCTCACAGCAGAAATTAGCCACATAAAAAAACGGCATTATAGCCTGCTAGGTTCATTACTGTAGTAGAAACTTGGCAGCCACTACCAATTTGTCTTAGATCGTAGGTTATGCGACACGATGAATCACCTCGTATCGGTAAATCTACTGTTCAACTGACGAGACTGCTAGAACAGGTCATTGACTGCCAAGCACCAGACCTCAGCATGATGAGGGCACAATGATAATTTTACATAACCAACTAACTCAGTCACTTACGACGCTTGCTCATTCCAAAGAGTTCACAGAGTGCTAAGTAACTTTATTCGGAAGAATAATCTCGATTGTGAATAACATTTTGCTCAAGCATCATCCATTCAGGTTTTTCTGATGACGAAACCTCAGCTGCTTGGTTTTCTCTGCCAGCCTTGTCATCTTGGTTTTCTCTGCCAGCCTTGTCATCACTACATCCGAAAACGATCAGGATTGCGCCTATCAAAACAAGCTTTGTGAACATATTCATGTATTTACCTCTCACGACTCTATCCATCAGTTATAAATTACAACAAGCTGATACACTACATGATGGTAATGATTTTCAGTGATTATTTCTATAACTACCTTGTATGATCAACCGGGACGGTGTCAGCTGATTTTCAATAATCTCTGGCACTTTTTATTTCGTGACCTCCTCAACAACGGCATCACTTTGGAGCAGGCTGTGATTGATAAAACGTCTATAATCGTTTCACTTAACCCCTCCTAGTGCGGGGTTTTTTGTCTGTGCTATCATGTTTGTGTCATCTTAAAGAAAGGGGAGCGAGCAATGCAAAAGTTAATTATGGTGTTAATCGGTCTCTCGGTAGTAGCTTTCCTACTAGCAATCATTGGGGCATTCATCGGGCCAATACTGGAAATATCGTCAGAGGGCTTTTCTAGAGCATGCACCAATCTCGCACTGATTGGAATTGCA
>JAPUIX010000057.1 GCA_027296625.1 Gammaproteobacteria bacterium
GCATATACAGCATGCAGCTCATTGATCACTGTGGTCCTGGCCCTTCCCAGCATTGCCCGATGGGATAGAAGCTCCCGCATATAGCGTTCTCTGTCCCCAGGGATCCACACCATAGGAAGTAAGTCCGCCTTCAGTAACCTCGCCAGCATCAAAGCATCCACCTTGTCCGACTTCAACCGGGCTGAGGCTATGGCCTTGGTCTGCTTGGGATGAGACAGATAGACCTCGTGGCCTAATTCCCTGACCTTTTCCACGAACCACCACCATGTACTTGTAGCTTCGACTGCTATCTTGGTCCCGCTGGGCAATCTGCTTAAGACCTTCTCTACCGTATGGGGATCGTTCGAGAAACGAAACTGTGAGGGTGGCTTTCCTTTCCTCAACAGCCCCAGCTGTGTCACTTTCTTGTGTAGATCTGCTCCTGCAAAGTTCTCCATTGGATGATCTCCTTTCCTGCTACTGGACTTGTCGTATACAATACGACAAAAGTGGCGACGGAGACCATTCCGTTTATGGGATCAATTAAACGACGCTTTAATTGAGTCTCAATCGCATTTGTCTTTCGACGGGGTCAGGATTGAGTATTGACTTATCTCCCATTGACACGCTGATTTTGAAGAGTGGAGCCACCCGCCGGAGTCGAACCGGCGACCTACTGATTACGAATCAGTTGCTCTACCAACTGAGCTAGGGTGGCTCAAGGATAGAATTCAAGGAAGGTTAACCACTTGGTATCTTACCAAAGAGAGTCGCACCCCGACAAGCCTGCTCCAATCATCCGCGATTCTTAAAATTCCGAGCACCGGCCGCCGGCACCCTGGCCACTAACTTGCCGCGAAGCCCCTCATCGACAAGCTGTGCAAGGAACTCGGCAAACGGCGAAATGTTCTGCCGCACGCTTGCCTCTTCCAGAGCGGTCATGTATGCGTCCCGCCGTTCCAGCGGCACGACTGTCCAGGGGTATCCGCCTGCCCCCAGCATCACGTTCATGAGGAACCTGCCGATACGGCCATTGCCGTCCGTATAGGGGTGGATATAGACGAAAATGAAGTGACCGAGCACGACCCGAACTGACGGTTCGGCTTCCTCCGTCAGCATCTCGAAAAACACCGGCATGGCATCGCGCGCCGCCTCGCGGTTAGGCGGAACGTGCATCGAGCGCTGGATGAAGACAGGGCCGTTGCGGTAACCGGCAAGGTCGCCCGTCCGGAGCAATCCCGCGGTCACGTTCGGCGCGAACAGTTCCCGGTACCAGGCGCCGTGATCCTCATCAGCAACAGTTCCCGGATTCTCGCCGCGCAGCACCCTGCGCAGGCTCTTCTGCACTGCCTGATAGGCGAGCCAGTACCCACGCGTCGCGAGCGCATTGCGATCCTCACGGTTTTCCTTGTCTGCATCAGGGTTCCAGTCGCCGCCACGAACGCGCTCGATCAGCACCGGGCTAACTCGGTAGCCTTCGATTGACAGCGAGTGATAAGCGTCGGTGACATACACCTCCTGCACATGCCTGAGATACGCGTCGATGTCCTTCGGCCGTCTGGGCGGCGCGGGAAAATTTTCGATCACTGCTCCGCGCATCTGCTGCCACATGAGGCGGATGCGGCCCGCATAGGGTGACACCTCGCGCCGCGGCAGCGCAAGATCGAGCCTGCTTTTGAACGGGTCCTGTTCGCGCACCGTATAACCGGCCGCGCGCATGGTCTTCAGGATGTCATCGGCGATGCGGACGCGTCCGATGTTGCGGAACGCACCCGCAAGCCGTCCGGCGATTGTGCTGTGCCCACCCTCCAGAAGGCGATCCGCCACTTCCGAAGCATCGCGGATCGTCGCAAGCGATGCACGCGCGTCAGTGGGATTCCTCTCGAAGAAACCGGGCGAGCTGGCGATCAACGCCGCGGGTAGCGAGAACAGCCGCAGCCCGTCCTTCTCTTCGATATCCTTCTCTTCCGGTACGGTGGCACGAACATCGAACAACGAGGTACTATACGGCAGTGCCGTGGCCTTGTTGCCGCCCTTGGGAGAGCGCACCACAAGCTGGGACGGTATGGCCTGGTTCCCGGCATGCAGAACTAGAGAGTGCTCCGGTGATAGGCACCAGTCGCTGCCAAAGCGCTCCCGTAGATAGGCGGCGCAAAAAGCCCAGAAGGAAGCATACCAATCTGTGCTTTCGCCGGCAGCCTCGTGCGGGCGCACCGCTATGTACCAGCCCTTCATGACCTCTTGCAGGAAGCCGTTCTTGAGCAGCCTCTCCCTGTGCAACCGTTTGATGTCTATGGCCCGAATGGCGACAACACCCCGGTTCTGAAGCGCCCTGAGGGCATCAAGGGATTCGGCCAGTTTCTCGTGCGGCGCTGCCATGAACTTTGTCCTGCCATTAGGTTATGACGCTGCGCGCCAACTAGGTTTTCGCGTTGAGCCTTTGTTAGGTTATTATGTTGTATCATTTTTAGGTTATCGTGTCGAGATAAAACTAGGCTTTTGTGCAGGGGGTATGCGGACTTATCAAACCGGTGCTACCGGTTTCTATTATATAACCGAAGTCAGACCCGTGCGATGACGTATTCCCATGTGTAATGCAGGTCGTAAAGCCTGGCGCGACCCGACAAGCCTTATCCAAACACTTTTGTAACCAAGAGTGAACCGCCACTCCTGAGCTGTACAAGCGGCATCGTTTTGAATTGTTTCAAGGGGTAAGGTCCCTACCCATCGTAGGGAAGACGGCCGTGGACGATTCGCGACTGAACTCTTGATCTCAGTGAGGCAAATGCAACTTCCAGTTGTGTTTACGCATGAAAATTTTACCAAATTTTAAACCAACAATTAAAAGCACAACCAGGGGTAGCCAAAGGTAAAAATTTCTACTCAGAGGACTGGCCGACTTGTATTGCCAGCTGAGATCCCCCACAAAAGGAATCCACGACGCCATGGAGTCCAGCACCCC
>JAPUIX010000058.1 GCA_027296625.1 Gammaproteobacteria bacterium
TCAAAGGGAGGGGCGGAAGCCGTCCAGTGCATCGGCGTACGCAGCCGAGGCATTGGCGTCGCAATTAAAATCGTCGATGGTGGGCCTCGCGTCCTGGGGACAGTTACCGTGGAGGTCCTAAGACAGTTGCGGCTTTTGAGAGGCCTCAAACATGCGACGCTAGAACGATATGTCCGACCAAAGATTACAAATCATCGAGGGACAGTAACGGGCGAGATAAGGACTGTCTTTGAGTTGCTGTAGGCAACGCCGGATTGCAAACTTCTAAATAGTTCGATGCGATTACATCATTAAGTGGAGATGTCGGGTGGTGGTACAGGAGACATTGACTGTTAGTACCCGTGGTCGGGGTACTTATGACATTTCTGGCGACGTTGCCAGGGTCGTGGGGTCATCCGGTGTGGAGAACGGTTTGTGTCACGTTTTCGTGCAACATACGAGCGCTTCGCTGATGCTGTGTGAGAATGCCGATCCCACCGTTCGAAGTGATCTGGAATCGTTTATGTCACGGATCGTCCCAGACGGCGATCCGCTCTTTCAGCATACGACGGAGGGGCCCGACGATATGCCCGCCCATGTGCGGTCCGTGCTGACCCAATCCGGACTGACCGTTCCGGTCAGCCGCGGGCGTTGTGTGTTGGGTACCTGGCAGGGGATTTACCTCTGGGAACATCGCAAAGCGCCCAACCGCCGGCGTATTACCATTACCGTCTACGGGGAGTGAGCGTGGTCAGCGAGCCCGTTTTCTAGTGCTGTGCCCCCAGTGCTTGCGCCCTTTCTCTACTGGCTTCATTTTGCGTTTTCTTATCCTTTGCGTTCCAGTCAGCCGACGCCTCCGGCCAACCTTGCGTGTGCTTGACAATCAGCTTAGCAAGCGCGCCGATGTGTTCAGGGGTATCGTTCAAGGCCGGAATATAGTTGAATTGCTCGCTCCCGGCTCGCGCGAACAGCGCCCGGGCTGCCATGTCGATTTCCTCCAGGCTCTCAAGACAGTCAGCGGCAAATCCAGGGCAGACGACGTCCACACTTTTAACATTGGCAGCGCCCCACTCCCGCAGTGTCTGATCGGTGTAGGGCTTTAGCCATTCTCTTGGGCCCAAGCGCGACTGGAATGCGACACCCCAGGTGTCATCCGCGAGCTGCAAGCGCTCCGCCACAAGTCGGGCCGTCTTGTGGCACTGGCAGTGGTAGGGATCACCAGCCAAAAAGTAATGCCTCGGGATGCCGTGGAAGGAAAACAACAGTCGTTGCGAACGGTCGTGCAATTCCCAGTAAGTTTCAATCCGCTTTGCCAAGGCGTTGATGTAACCCTCGTCATCGTGGTATTGGGTGATCATGCGTATGTCGGGCAGCCACCGCCAGCCTCTGAGTACGCGGGTAACCGCATCGAACGTGGATGCGGTGGTGGTAGCGGAATATTGTGGGTAAAGCGGAAAAACCAGCAGGCGGCGGGCGTTGGCCTGGCGGAGTTTTTCAAGGGCGCTCTGAATTGATGGATTGCCGTAGCGCATCCCCAGGACAACCTTAAACGGTCCGCCAAATTTCTCCTGTAATGCCTGGCTTAGTGCTTCCGCCTGTCTCTCTGAAATCGTGCGCAGGGGTGATCCGTTGTCTGTCCAGATCTTCCTGTATGCTCCAGCCGAGCGCTTTGGGCGAGTACGAAGGATCACGCCGTGCAGGAGCAGCCACCGTAGTGGCCCCGGAAGTTCTATCACTCGCGGATCGGATAAAAACTCCCTTAGGTAACGCCTTAGCGCCGCTGGTGTCGGCGCATCAGGTGTCCCAAGATTATTCAACAAGATCCCAATACACGCTTGGGTGCCATGGGTAAAATCCGAATCACCGACGTATTGAATCATTCAAAATGTCTTCTTGTGCATAACAAATTTTGGTGGCCAACAGTATAGCGCTTCCTCGCAGAGTGACGCTCGAAACATCATGAGGGCCGTACCATGTTCATTAAACAACTTAATGCCTGCAATGAGATCATCGCCAACGATGGCACTCGAGTATATGAATTGCTTCATCCACGCCAAGATCCGGTGGAGCTCCCGTATTCTCTTGCGTTAGCAATGTTGGATGCTGGACAGCGATCCAAGGTGCATTACCTTCGGCAAACGGAGGTTTACTATATCATTCGCGGACACGGCCGAATGCATGTGGGTGATGTGGATGAACCGGTTTCAGAAGGCGCTGCGGTCGTCATTCCGCCTGAGGCCCCACAATGGATTGAGAATACCGGTGAGACTGAGCTTGTATTCGCGGCAATCGTGAGCCCGCCGTGGCGAGCGGAGGACGATGTAAGAATCTGAAAGAGGTGCGCCAGTGTTACGGGACTGTAATTGGGCGCTCTGTTGCTAACACACCTTACAGTCGGGACTCGGCTGTGGCGTTCCTTCGTGGCGGTGCTCCACGCGCGGGAAGATTACCGAAGTACCGGGGTGCACCGCGTTTAAGTCGAGGTTGGGGTTGTACTGACGGAGCAGCCAGACCGGCACGTCATAGGTGCGCCGCGAGAGCAACCAGAGTGAATCACCCCATTGGACAACGTGCTCGTGTGAGCCCGTGATCTGGAACTGCCCGAAAAACATCTCTTGCAGTTCGGAGTGGTAAGCTAGCCGTTGTTGCTCGAATTCCTCGGGGGTAACTCGGGAGAAATCCAGCTGTACACGTCTGCCGATCATCAGCGCCTGTCCGTACTTCATCTTGTTTATGTACCGCAGTCGGCTCGCGCGCAGTTGAAGCCACTCAGCATAGTGGCCGAGTGTCTCCGCAGACTGCACCTCGATCGTGTGATCACTTGCGACCGAGTAGTCGCTCGGATCCGCAGACAGGGCCGGGTGGACCGCTGTCGGCAACGTCGGCCCTAGTACCGCCGCCTCTTCGGGCGAAGCCGGCTCGGCGGACTCGATGGCCACGATATCTGCCTTGGTCATCTCCAGGGGGGTGGTCTCGGTGGTGGTATCGTCCGCGATGGGGGCCGTGCCAGCGGGGAGCGCCTCTGCAAAGGATTCGGGCCCGTCGATGGAAGAAGACTCGTGGGGAGTCGGTGCGACAGACGCGGTCTCGTAAGACTCACTTCGCATAGCGACGGTTTTATCGGCGAGATCACCCTCCCCCGTGGCCGGCTCATTTTCCTCCGCTGCAAGTGCGGCAGCCTCGAGGGGATCTGGCGAAGCGGGTTCCTCCGGCTGGGTCTCTAAGCCCAACATTGAAGGCTTGAGTTGACTACTTGCGAGCTCATTGCGTGTTTCATCACTTAAGCTTTCAGGCATCTCGGCGGCAGCGGTTTCTGTGCTGCCCTGTTGGGTGTTGGGCTCCGTGGCTAGGGCGACTTGCACCTCTGCTGGCGGCGTTGACGTGGCCGGTGTCACGTCCTCGCCCTCGGCGGTTTCGGTTGCTGCGGATACCCCTATCTCGGGCGCGGCGCTTGCCACAACAGTCTCAGTGCTATCGATTGCGGTTTTTGCCGGCGGCTCCCCAACAGCTGTGCCATCGCTGCCAGTGGAAACGGCAGCGACGCGTATTGTCTGTCCCGGGTGGATAAGATGGCGGTTGGAAAGTTGATTGGCAGCGATAAGCTCTTGTTCGTTTACAGCGAAGCGGCGTGAAATTGAGGACACCGTGTCGCCGCGACGCACGGTGTAGAGTCCGTCAGCTGGTGGCTCAACGCGATCAACTTGCTTGGAACTCGCTGCCGCGACCTTCGTCGGTGCGCCACCTTCCTTGTAGGGCAAGCGTAACGTCTGACCCGCGACAATAAAATGACGGCTACGAAGCCCGTTAAGCTCAGCTAGCTCCCTGGGACTTGACCTGAAGCGTGCGGCAATGAGAGACAGGGTATCGCCACGCTGCACCTTATAGAACTTGTCGGGCGTCTGAGCGCTGAACCGCTCAGACGGCGCAATGCTCGCAAGTACTGTTTCAGCGGACTCAGGCGCCAGATTGCGGGGCACGCGTAGCTTGAATCCGCGTGGCACGAACTTGGTCCCATTCCATACCGGTGATCTGAGCGCAGGATTGTGTTTCTTTAGTATTCGCTGATCCACGCCCAAGGCGCGGTCGATTGTAGCGACCGTCATATAGTCGGGAACCTCCACGGTCACCGTGTCTGGGGGTGTGTCGCGACGGAGCTTGCCGAAGTATTTCTGTGAATTATTAGCGACGTCGAGTGCGGCGAGAAACGCAACGTAAAAATTACGCGATGCGAAGCCGAAGGTGCGGCTCTTATAGTCACGTACGATAATGGCGATGTCATCCGTTCCTAACTTCCGCACGGCTCGCCGCATACCCGCAATGCCGTGATTGTAGGCAGTAATCGCCAGTGGCCAACTGCCGATCACATTGTAATTGTGCTCCAGCAACTGTGCGGCGGCGACAGTTGAGAGGAACGGATCCAAACGCTCGTCGACAACGTGGTCCACCCGCATATATCGGCGCCCCGTGGAGCGCGTGAACTGCCAGAGTCCGGAGGCCCCGACGTGCGATCGGGCCGCGGGATTATAGGAGGACTCCACATGAGGCAGCGCAGCAAGTTCCGTTGGCAGGCCCATCTGCGAGAAGGTCTCTATAATGTACGCGTCCCAGGCGCCGGAGCGAATGCGTCCGGCACGGAACTTGTCTGCCTGGCCCAACTGGAACCGAACCCGATCAGCAGCGGTGCGTAATGTACGGTTACTGACATCCGGGGGCCACTGCGCCAGTACAAGCCGTTCCTCCGCAGTGAGGCCCTGCCGCTTTCCTCCGCCAAGGGTTAGGAGGATTATCCTATATTGCTTCTTTACCTTTTTTACGTGCTTTGCCCGGGTGCGCCGACTCATGTCCGGTGAAAATCGGATGATCTCGTAGACGACATCAAATTCGCGGGCATCATGTACAAGTCCCCCTTGGGTGGGCACCTCCGTATACACGCGTGTCCAAAACTGAACAGCGGGTTCCAATTCTGGCGGTCGCGGCAGGAGAACAGGCTCTTTGGAAAGCGCGCTCGTGGGCAGTATGCTGAGCGCGATCACCATGAGGCAGATCTGCCTCAACGGCGCGCTCTGATTTGTCGCTTTCCGGTCTAATGTGGTCCCTTGAGCCACACTGTCTTCCCCCTACGCAATGTCAACCTGCTCTTGTGATAAATTGGCGTCGCTATGATCTGGTATTTGTATTTGCGCAACAGCCGATTAGGAGCGTTACTTATTGAATACCTAAGCTTACGTATATAGCACAGGAGTTCAAGTAATATTCTTGTATTTATTGATGTTGGAAAGGTTAGTCACACACGTGTGTGACCACAAAAATTTGGGGTAGGGTGATTGGGTGTGCGAAGTATCTTGTCAGGCGCCTTTTCAGCCGTCCAGGATTCGATCTAGGCGATCCATGTCGTTAATTACGCGCCATTTGCCCCCACCTGATTCAACACGCTGTTGCCATGCTTCCAAGCGGTTTAAATACTCACGGGGGTCTACGTTATCACTACGGAGTTTCGTTACGTTCACTGCCACGACATCAAATCCAGTGAGCTGCAGGGGTATGTCACGTACATAACCTTTTCTGAGGTCTTCCTTAAGGTCCGAAAAGATCAGAATGGTTTTTTTGCCGGTGCCTTTTTCATTCAGGTATTCAATAGCTTGCAAGATGCCGCCGGTGATATCTGTATATGCCGCAGGTTTGACTTCCTTGACGAAACTATCAACGCCCTGGCGGAACTTGCGTTTCTGATGATTGGCCATACTTGGCCGGTCGTCGAATGTCACCTTGGCGACGATGTCCTTCTCACTGAAACTGCCCGTATCGATGCGAGCGACCGCGAAAGAGTCTCTTGGTTCCATCGATACTAAGATGACATTAATGACTTTTTGCGCATCCTTGAGTTCGTTTACATAGGTGCCCGAAGTATCCATCAACATGTAGACACCGCGATTTGCCGGAGTGACATCGGAACATCCCGCTAATACGCATATTGCGGCTAGCATGATGAATCCTGTTAACCGTTTCATCAGGATGTCCCTCTAATAGTCATTGTCTCAGTTTTTGGTTCAGTGTCGTCTGACACCGATTTTGGCCCCATGATGCGCTTTCTGATGTGTTTCTCGATCCACAGTGGCCCGAAGATCACGAGATCGTACACGTGTACTAGCCATTTTCCGGAATAACGAAACACGTTTCCGGTCAGGCGTAAGAGAAAGGCCATACCCCGAAGGAGGCCAATCCCAATCATTCCGAGTACGGTTCGAAGCGAATGTACAAATGTTTCCAAAGGTATTGCTACAAACACGAGTGCGAAGGGCAGGATGAATCCCAGCCCCATTTGCGCAGCGGTGGTAATCCAGATAAATTCTGATTGAAACTCTGCGATGTCGTCACCTCGAAGTAAGGCGCTGGTGGCGAGTTCATCCTGCATTAGGGTTTCGCGCAGGAAAGCCAGTCCTGCCTCTACGCTGGCGAGTGCGAACAGAATGGTAAACGTGATCCAAACCATTCGAATGCGCATTCTGTCTTGTAGCGCACCGATCACAGGAAATAGGCGTGTAATCCGCAGGGATTCCATCAGAAATAGCCCCATGGAGATTTCGACTAGGATGATCACCAATGCGGAAATATCCGCGATCTTGAAGTTTCCAATGGTATTATGCCCACCCACCATCTCCGCCATCGGCCGAGCGATCAAGTGAAAGTTAATCATCGCACCACCCATAGCGATGATGAGGACGATAGAAGAGATGAAAAACTGAGTGAGTTCAGATGACGACAACATGCGTACCGCACGGTCGGTTTGCTTCTGAATATTTTCATAATCATCGATGTGCCGATCGATGACTTTAGCGCGTTCCAGCAATCTATTTACATTCTTATCAACAAGCCCAAGTGCCCGTTGTAACCTTCGCCAATGGGGCATCATTTTTGTCAGCAATTTGTGACGAACATGAGTGGCTTTGCGGTATTCCTCCAGGGCTCTATCATGAGCCTTAACCATGGAGCCGTGGATCTCTGCAAGAATGTCGCTAACCATGGGGTCACTCTTTGCAGGTATCTTGGCAATGGCTTCGACTGCTTTAGTCCAGGCTAGTGGTGAGGGTGGTACTTCGGTGCTTTGTTTGTAGTCCTCTTCGATCACAGTGAATTCTTCACTGAGTTTTCTGTGCAGCGTTGGGTATTCGGCCAGGTCGCTGCTAATAGTTGTATAAACCCGCTCGAATTCCCGCTCTATAATGCGTTCCGATGCTTCCCTTCCAGCAGCCAATAAAACTTCTTTATTACGTTGGGATAATTTCTTTTCCGCTCGCATTATGGAGTTAGCGGCTAATCGCATGGCATGATGCAAAACGCGACTAAACGACAGGATGACACGGTGCGCAGGTGCTCTCGCAATATACAAAAGCACGGCCAGGATGATGAGCCAGATTACCCCTGACCATAAGGGATTTGGCACAATCGTATAGATATCCGAAAATGACATAAGGGCCTCCGGGTACTGCTAACTGCTACGTTCGACGAAGAGACACCAAACTATTGACTCTCTTGGTCGATAGTTTTGCGCTGTCTGGCAGCCGCGTCCATCAAGGTCTGTTCCACACCCTTGGCTTTTTCTAAAGCGTGCACTTGAGTCTCCCATACATGATCCTCGGCACTACGCGGTTTGTTGTTATTGTCTGTATCGCTCGAACAGCCCGATAGAAGCGATATCGCAAGACACAGTGGAAAATAAAGTAGGGTTCGCATGGTCTGTCTTCAGGACTTGGAGAAAATTCAGACGTATCGTTCTGTCCACTCCTACTATATAGCACTTTTTTTTTGCGTTGAGCCGCATCAAATCTATTATTGGCCGAACGGTGATTCACCGTGCCTTAGTGCCTAAAGCCACGCGGTTACAGCGATTTCTGGTTAGTATAATCTGAGTAATCTGCCACGGCCCTGGATTCTGCTTGAAATGTGATGTCTTAGGCATTTCCCGCAGCCCCATGGCATCCGACGGCGGGGCGTTGTCAACCGGTCCTGCTTTGTATTGTGTAAAGGATCTGATATCGACTGAGAAGAGAAAGCACATGGAATTCAATATGTTAACAACCAGTTAGTTAGTTAGCTACTGATTCCGGATCCCTTTCACGCAGTGCGACCAACTGATTCGACTGTCAAATAACGCGACAGTTCTGGTTAAATCTGTCGCAGTGTTGCGATCGGTGATTGCTGAAGAGCAGAACGCGTCCCGATAATGCCCGCAACGCCGATTCCGACTGCCCCGATGATAAGTCCTATAGGCAAGAGCCATGGATTAAACTGGTAATCGATATTGAAGACATGCGTGGCCAACACATAGCCGCATATGCTCGCTGCGACAGCCGCCAGCAGCCCTGTGAACAGTCCCAAACAGGTAAATTCGGTGACTAAGCCTTTAACTAACTGCGAGGTGGTTGCGCCAAGCGTCCGGAGCAGTGCGATCTCCCGTATCCGTTCGTCATGGGTCGCCTGGATCCCAGCGAAAAGCACGACGAGTCCCGCCAGCAATGTGAGTACGAAGACGTATTCCACTGCAGTTGCAGCCCGGTTAATGATCTGACGTGCCTGTCCCATGAGGGCATCGACATCGAGAATTGTGATGCTGGGAAAACGTTTGATGAGTTCGTTAAGCATCGGTTTATGCTCGGCTGACAGATGGAAACTCGTGATATAAGTAGCAGGGCTAGCTTCCAGCAATTCCGGGTTTGAAATAACAAAAAAGTTGACATTGAAGGAGTCCCATTCGACAAATCGAATGTTACTGACTGTACCTTTCACTTCTCGGTCAGCAACCCGAAACACCAGACCGTCATTTAGCTTTATTCCAAGCGTATCAGCAATTCCCTGTTCAATTGAGAACAGGCGTTCATCCTGATCGTTGGCTGTCCACCAAACACCTTCAATGATTTGATTGTTCGACTGGAGCAGCTCAGCCCACGACAGGTTGAATTCCCGATCAGTAAGGCGTTGTGCCCGTGGGTCTGAATAATCATCCGGGTCCACGTCATGTTCATTGATGGCAATCAACCTGCCGCGCACCATCGGATACAGCAAGGGTGGCGCATCGCCTTGTTCCCTGAAGAAGCGTTTTATATCTTCCACCTCGTCTGGTTGAATATTGATGATGAACTGGTTCGGTGCATCGGCAGGTAACTTATCCTGCCATTCAGCAATCAGGTCCGTTCGGACGACAGTCAGCAAAAGCATCGCCGTGATTCCGAGACCGAGTGCTACTATTTGGACGATACTGCTCCCAGCGCGTCGGATGATATTCGTTAGGCCGAAACGCCATGCAACTCCGACGCGTGTGCGCAAACCACTTAGCAATTTAATAACTATCCATCCAAGACCTGCGAGCACGACGCTAGTGATGACAAGTCCGCCCAACGTGTAAGCGGTTAATTGAACATAACCCGATTGCCACGGTGCCAGTGCCGCAAGTGCAGCGACCGCGACTATATACACGGTAACGTTTTGCCTCGGCACCGGCCCAAGATCACGCCGCAGAACCCGTGCAGGTGGCACGGACTTCAGGCGCGTGACTTCCGGCAGTCCAAACCCCAATAAGGTGATCAGCCCTACAGCAACACCACTGAGCACCGGAGTCCAGGTCGGTGGGGGGAGCACGGCGGAGGTGAGGTCCGACATCAGCCTGGAGAGGCCAAACTGCACTAGGAAACCCAGGGCACAACCCGCCAAACTGGTTACGAACCCGAGCGTGAGCAGCTGGATCAGATACGTGCGACTGATATATCCCTGGGTTGCTCCAAGACAGCGCATGATGGCGCAGTTGTCGAAGTGCCTGGCCACGTATCTGCGGGTGGCCAAGACGATGGCAAGGCCTGCCAACGCGACGGCAACCAGTGCTGCAAGGCCAAGAAACTGCTCGGCGCGTTCAAGCGCTGCACGAAGTTCAGGCCGGGCTTCCCGCAGACCCCGCATTGCCAGGTTTTCCTCACGTTGGATTCTGGCCCACTGGCGGAATGTGGCGATATCCTCAGGCGCGCCTGCCAGGAGTAGACGGTAGTGTACGCGGCTCGCTGGTTGCACCAATTGCGTTGCGGGGACATCAGCCAAATTGATTAGGATCCGTGGTGCGATGTTGAAGAGTTCCGCACCACGATCCGGTTCATAGGCGAGCACTCTGCTCACGACGAATTGGGATGCACCTAGGCTGATTTGCTCACCAATGGCAAGGTTAAGGAGCTGGATCATGCGGGTATCTAGCCAAGCTGTACCGGGTTCGGGGATCTGCCGGGTTTCAATCGCCGATGCGAAAAGCTCGGGTGCTGTGCGCAGCTCGCCCCGCAAAGGATAGTTGTCGTCGACGGCCTTTACCTCGGCGAGCTGTAACTTTTTGCCGGCTACCGCAACGCTCCGAAAGCTGAGTGACTGGGCTGTGCTTACATTCAGGTCTCGAGCTTGCGCAACAAAAAACGCTGGGATCGGATCGGGTGAAGCAAGAACCAGATCAGCAGCTAAGAGTTCTGCCGCCTGGTATTCAGTTGCGTGGTGGATTCGGCTGGTAAAGAATCCCACAGATGTCACGCTGGCAACCGCGATGATGAGCGCAATGGCGATGAGCTGGAGTTCACCAGATCGCCAGTCACGCTGAAGTGCGGTCAATGCAAATCTGATTATTTTCACGTTTTCTGCAATTGGGTTTGGTTAGGGCGTTCGAGTCGTGTCATGACTCAGTTTGCCGCCGTTTAGCGTAAGACGCGTGTGGCACCGCTTTGCGATGGCGTCGTCATGAGTCACCAGCACGAGGGTGGTTCCGTATTCCTGATTTAGCGAGAAGAGAAGATCAATGATCTGTGCGCCGGTCTTCTGATCCAGGTTGCCCGTTGGTTCGTCAGCGAATAAAATCTTCGGTTGAGGTGCAAATGCTCTGGCAATCGCAACGCGTTGTTGCTCACCACCGGATAACTGACTAGGGTAATGATGCAGTCGTTCGCCTAGCCCAGTGCGTATGAGCACCTCAGTGCCTACCTCCCGTGGATCTTGATAGTTTGCCAATTCCAAAGGCAACATGACATTCTCCAATGCAGTGAGGCCGGGCAGCAACTGAAATGTCTGGAATACAAAGCCGACCCGCTGACTTCGCAACCGGGCACGCCCGTCCTCATCGAGGGTACTGAGATCGACGCTATCCAAAATGACTCGCCCGCTAGTGGGCATGTCCAAGCCTGCGAGTAGTCCGAGTAACGTAGATTTCCCCGACCCGGAAACGCCGAATATCGCCACAGCGTCTCCGTTCGAGATTGACAAATCAACGTTGTTGAGTATTGTCAATTGTCCTGCTGGACCGTTAACGTGTTTGCTGAGTTCTTCAGCCCGGACAATTGGTAGGGTGCGATCTTTCCTCATGTTTGTACGTGCCTTCTTCATCGCATTGATATTTGTTGCGGCTGCTTTCGCAGCAACGGATCCCGTGATTCTGGTTCTAGGCGACAGTCTGAGTGCCGGTTATGGGATTGATACGAAACGGAGTTGGGTAGCTCTGCTGCAACAGCGTCTCGCCCAACAAGGCTACAGTTACAGGGTGGTCAACGCCAGTATCAGCGGTGATACCCTACGCGGCGCTCGCACTCGGCTCGGGGAACTTCTAAACAACCACGGTCCGATCATCGTTGTAGTTGAATTGGGAGGCAACGACGGCTTGCGCGGCCTGCCAATATCAGAGTTGCGAGATAACCTGTCCAAGATACTTGAGGCATGTCGTGCCAGGGCCGCCGAGGTGGTGCTTGTGGCGATGCAGTTGCCTCCGAATTACGGCGGGCATTATACAGAACGGTTTGAAGCCGTCTATCGTGAGCTTGCTAAGGAGCACGATGTCATCCTTGCACCATTTATTCTTGATGGGATTGCTGATCATCCGGAACTCATGCAGGATGATGGCGTCCATCCCCGTACGGCTGCCCAGGAACGAATGCTGAATAACCTGTGGCCTTCAATAATGCCGCTGTTGTGAAACTCCCGTGTATCGCCCGTTACCAGCCATAGAAACTGCTTGCGGATTGGTCTTGGAGTATGGCCGGCTCAGGGTTATCAAATTTGATTAAAGGGTTTAGGAAAGGGATCAGATTGTGAAGTTCTGCAGTAATTGCGGCGCCGCAGTTCAGCAAAAGATCCCTCCAGGGGACGATCGACCCCGCTACGTCTGCGAAGCGTGTTCTGCGATTCATTACCAGAATCCGAGAGTGGTGGCTGGCTGTATTCCCGAGTGGCAGGACCGTATTCTCCTTTGCCGGCGTTCAATTTCTCCACGTTATGGTTTATGGACCTTACCGGCCGGGTTCATGGAGATAGGCGAAACGTCCCTTGAAGCGGCGATACGTGAAACCACTGAGGAGGCGAATGCCAAGGTGGACGTCATCGGCCTGTATGTGCTCCTGAATTTACCCCATGTCGATCAGGTATACATGATTTTTCGCGCGCGGCTGCTTGATTTAGATTTCTTGCCGGGAGACGAAAGTTTGGAAGTGCAATTATTTAAAGAAGAGCAGATCCCTTGGAATGATCTCGCCTTTTCCGCCATACGTCATACGCTGAGGCTCTATTTTGATGATCGGCGCCGAGGTCAGTTCCGCTTTCACATGGGAGACATCGTTCAGGTTGATGGCAGATACACTGGGTTTGAAGAACATCCTTCAGGAACCTGATCTGATCGGTCTATTCGACTGAGTAATTAACAAGCGTACGGCTGGCTATGCAATTTTCAAAGCCATTGATCCAGGGGACTTTGTTGCGCCGGTATAAACGGTTCCTGGCGGATGTTGAGCTGGCGGGCGGAGAACGCGTTACTGTGCATTGCCCAAACACGGGTTCCATGATGGGTTGTGCCGAGCCGGGATATCGGGTTTGGATGAGTGTCTCAGACAACCCCAAGAGGAAGTACAGGATGACTTGGGAAATCGTAGAGGACCAAGGGGGAACCTTGGTCGGCATCAATACGGTTCAATCGAACGGGTTAGTATGTGAAGCCATTAGTAACGGACTGATCGGTGAGTTGCAGGGCTATAAGGAATTGCGTTCTGAGGTGCGGATCAACAATGCCATGACCCGCATAGATTTGGTCCTCGATGGGAATACTAAAAAACCTCCTTGCTATGTAGAGGTCAAAAACGTAACGGCTGTGCATGATGAGGGTATTGCGTTGTTTCCTGACGCAGTGACGTTACGCGGAACCAAGCACGTCAACGAATTAATAGCGCTTTCAACGGCTGGAAATCGTGCAGTGATGTGTTTTTGCGTCCAGCGTGATGATGTTAGTTTAATGCGTCCTGCTGACGAGATCGATCCGACCTATGGGCGGATCCTTAGGCAGGCAATTGACTTAGGTGTAGAAGCAATTGCCTACCGTGCCAATGTGACGCTCACGGGCATTGAGCTGCGCGACAGGATCCCAGTTGAGACCTAGGCTGTTTTGTTTAACAGGGTTCGTCGAGCTTAACCCAGTAGCCGAAGGCGCATTCATAACACACGCCGTTGTCGCAAACGCAATCGTCCTGTTCATATTCCGTGTCATTCCAATAGCATCGTTTGGCGGCTCCTGACATTGAGACGGTGTCTGCTTCGGTTATGGAGCGGGCGATTTTGGAGTTTTTGCGGGCTGAATCCATGGGCTCAACCTGTACAGGGTCATCAGCTGCGGACATTGGCTCCCCTCGGGTTATGCTGTGAGTTCTGTAAGCTTAGCTTGAGCGCTTGTGGTGTGCCAGGAAAGACGGATGTCTGTGCAGGAAGTTTCTTGTGTGATTGCTGCGGCAGTAGAGGCTCGCACTGCATTTTTAGCAAAGACCGGTTGGAATTTGCCGCAGAGATCGCTATCGTTACGTGTTCTGTTTTTTTGTTTCATGGATTGGGATACACCGGTCTTCAACCAAGAATAAGGCGATGTCTGAGCTCGTAAGGTCCCATGGGGGCGGTGATCTAAAACCTCTGCTTCTTGAAGGTGACGCACTGGCTGCGGAGAAGGCCCGTGCGGAAAGTCTCAAACGGCTTGCTATCACATCCCGAGAGGTGGGTGATTTGATCATGATGGGAATCGGCGGATTTACCCCGCTGGAGGGGTTCATGGGTCACCATGACTGGCGCAGTGTTTGTGACGAGATGGTCATGGCGAACGGTCTCTTCTGGCCAATTCCCATTACCGTATCCACCGATAAGGCGACTGCGGACGGTATCAAGGAGGGCACCGACATCGCACTGGTGGATGGGGAGACCGGCGAGATCATGGCCACCATGGAGGTGACCGAAAAGTACGAGATCAATAACAGCTACGAGAGCAAGACGGTCTACAAGACAACCGATACCGAGCATCCCGGTGTCAAGATGGTCATGGAGCAAGCCGAAGTAAACCTCGCAGGTCCGCTAAAGGTGTTATCCCAGGGCGGTTTCCCGGAGAAATATCCTGATACCTTTAAAACGCCCAAGGAAACGCGGGATATCTTCGAGTCCGAGGGCTGGAGTACGGTGGCCGCTTTTCAGACGCGAAATCCCATGCATCGGTCCCACGAGTATCTGGTCAAGGTCGCCGTGGAAATTTGCGACGGGATACTGGTGCACTCGCTCCTAGGCAAGGTAAAACCCGGCGATATTCCTGCTGAAGTCCGTATCCGGGCCATCCGTGTGTTGATAGAAAACTATTTTGTAGAGGACACTGTGGTACAAGCCGGGTATCCGCTTGACATGCGCTATGCAGGTCCCCGGGAAGCCCTGTTGCATGCCTTGTTCCGGCAAAACTACGGCTGTTCCCATCTTATTATCGGGCGTGATCATGCGGGAGTCGGGAGTTATTACGGCCCCTTCGACGCTCAGCACATATTTGACGAAATTCCAAGCGATGCGCTTGCGATCCAACCTTTGAAGATCGATTGGACGTTCTGGTGCAACAAGTGTGAGGGCATGGCATCTATGAAGACCTGCCGCCACGATGCCGCGGACCGTCTTTTACTGTCTGGAAGCAAATTGCGCAACATGCTTTCCACTGGTGCTGATGTACCAGAGCACTTCAGTCGCCCCGAGGTTTTGGAGATCTTGCGGGAGTACTATGCTGGCCTTGCAGACGATGAAAGGGTAGTGGTGAATGTAACCGGACACTCGGCCCGCTAGCTATCGCTTTATTCGTGAGGTGGCGCCTGCCTTAGCGTTTCATCGATTCGAAGAATTCAGCGTTGGTCTTTGTTGCCTTGAGTCGTTCAAGTAGAAACTCCATGGCGGCTATTTCATCCATTGGGTGGAGGAGCTTCCTTAGGATCCACATTTTTTGTAGTTCGTCCGGGTTGGTGAGAAGCTCTTCCCTGCGCGTGCCGGAGCGATTGACGTTAATGGCAGGGTAAACACGTTTTTCATGCATTTTTCTGTCTAGATGGATTTCATTGTTGCCCGTGCCCTTGAATTCTTCGTAGATGACATCGTCCATCCGTGATCCGGTGTCAACGAGGGCAGTTGCGATGATCGTCAAGCTTCCGCCTTCCTCGATGTTGCGTGCTGCGCCAAAAAAGCGTTTCGGGCGTTGTAGGGCGTTGGCGTCAACACCGCCAGTTAGCACTTTACCGGAAGCGGGAACGACCGTATTGTAAGCTCGCGCAAGTCTGGTGATGGAATCTAGCAGAATGACGGCGTCGAGTTTATGCTCCACCAGGCGCTTGGCTTTTTCGATCACCATTTCAGCCACTTGAACGTGGCGGCCGGCAGGCTCGTCGAATGTGCTTGAGACAACCTCGCCGCGCACGGACCGCACCATTTCCGTGACCTCCTCTGGACGCTCATCAATGAGCAGAACGATTAGATAACATTCTGGATGATTGTGGGTGATTGACTGCGCGACACTCTGGAGCATCATGGTTTTTCCAGCCTTCGGCGGGGAGACGATCAGGCCACGCTGTCCCTTGCCGATGGGCGCCACGAGGTCGATGATGCGGGGAGTGAGATCTTCTGTAGTGCCGTTGCCGATCTCAAGAGTCAGACGGCTATCGGCGAACAGGGCGGTGAGATTCTCAAAGAGTATCTTGTTCTTGGCGTTCTCAGGCGGCTCGAAGTTGATTTCGTTGACCTTGAGCAGGGCGAAATAGCGCTCGCCGTCCTTGGGTGGGCGGATCTTACCGGAGATGCTATCGCCTGTACGCAGGTTGAAACGCCGGATCTGGCTGGGTGACACATAGATATCATCGGGGCCTGCGAGATAGGAGCTATCTGCTGAACGCAAGAACCCAAACCCATCCTGGAGAATTTCCAAGACCCCATCACCGTAGATGTCTTCACCCTTTTTTGCGTGGGCTTTGAGTATCTCGAAGATGACGTCTTGCTTGCGTGAGCGGGCTAAACCCTCGAGACCGAGGGTTTCTGAGATATCAACCAGCGCGGAAGGAGGTTTCTGTTTCAGTTCGGTGAGATTCATAGCCGCCCGACCGTTATGGCCGATGAACAACTAAGGACGTCATAAACGCCCACATAAATGGATTCGGGTAAAAGTCGATTTTGAGGGAATTACCGGGACAGCTAGTGCCGCCTTCAGTATTAAAGTAGCATGTCAAAAGGGTCGCGTCCAGCCCGAATAGCATAGCCGCGACTATTTATATGGTACTGTCAACAAACGCCATCAGTTGCGATTTGGACAAGGCCCCAACTTTGGTTCCAGCAAGATTGCCTTCCTTGAAGATCATCAACGTGGGAATCCCGCGAATGCCATATTTGGGTGGCGTTTTCGGGTTTTCATCGATGTTCATCTTGGCTACGGTGAGTTTGCCCGCGTACTGTTCCGAAATCTCTTCGAGAATCGGGGTAATCATTTTACATGGGGCGCACCATTCCGCCCAGTAATCCACTATGACAGGAGTTTCGGACTTAAGTACTTCATCTTCGAAGGTTGAGTCGGTAACATGAACGATGCGTTCGCCCATCCGGTTAGGTCCTCTTTTGTTGCCTGACGATCATTTCAGCGAAATTGCCCGCCGATTGCAAGTCCAACATAAAGCTGGATCACGCTATCTTGTAATCTGATGACAGTTCAGCATTTGACCGACGTACGATTTGCTGAATTTGATTTACATCAGCAGCTTATAGATGGCCTGGACGCAATTGGCTTTTCCCGTTGCACGCCGATTCAGGCTGAGTCGCTTCCTCTCATGCTATCGGGGAAAGATATGGCCGGTCAGGCCCAGACCGGCACAGGCAAGACCGCAGCCTTTTTATTGGCGACCATGGACCGGTTGCTGCGCAATCCAGCCCCACGTGCTCGGAAGCAAAATCAACCGCGTGCTCTGATCGTGTCACCTACAAGGGAGTTGGCTATCCAGATCCACAAAGACGCCAAAGAACTTGGGCAGTATACACCACTGTCCCTAGGGCTGGTGTACGGGGGCATCGACTATGAACGCCAGCGAGAGATGCTGGAGAACGGGGTCGACATTTTGATCGGTACGCCTGGACGCTTGATAGATTATTACAAACAGGGTGTCTTCAATCTTAAGGCCATTGAAGCGGCGGTTTTGGATGAGGCAGACCGCATGTTTGATCTGGGCTTTATCCGTGACATTCGCTACCTATTGCGACGCATGCCGAAACCGGAACGGCGTTTGAACATGTTGTTCTCTGCCACCTTATCTCTGCGCGTGTTGGAATTGGCGTATGAACATATGAATAATCCGGAGATGGTGAAGATCAATCCGGAGCAGGTCGCAGCCGATAATGTTTCCCATATCCTTTATCATCCCGCAACTAAGGAAAAAATCCCTCTGCTAATCGGATTGCTTAAGCAAATAGATCCGACAAGGACCATTGTCTTTGTTAACACGAAGCGGTGCGCTGAGACGGTTTGGGCCTATCTGGAGGGCAATGGGTTTCACGCCGCTATGCTCTCGGGTGATGTCCCCCAGGCAAAGCGGCAGCAGCTCATCGCAAAATTTGCGCGGGGAGAAATTCCGATCCTGGTTGCAACGGATTTGGCGGCACGTGGGCTGCACATCACCGATGTCAGCCATATTTTTAACTTTGATCTTCCACAGAATGGCGAAGACTATGTACATCGGATCGGGCGCACCGCGCGCGCGGGGGCCAGTGGTGATGCTGTGAGCTTGGCCTGCGAGGAATATGTTTATTCCTTGATGGATATCGAAGAATACATCGGTCACAAAATACCCGTAGCATCAATTACGGACGACCTACTTGTCTCTCCGCTACCGCCAGCTAGGCGAAAACGGCATCAAGCTGGGGGCCACAAGCAACGACCTCCGACGAGTCAGCGCAAAAAAACAGGAATGCAGAGGACCAGAAAACGGGGCCACGCACGCTGACAGTGAATAACGCTTTATTTTGCAAATCGATGCTGTAACCAATTGCTTATCTCAGCGATTTCCGGCGGGCACACGGCATGCTGCATTGGGAAAGTGCGCCACTCGATGTCGTAATTCATGTTTTTCAGCTGATCGAAAGATCTCTGGGCCTGGACTAGTGGTATCACCGGATCTTCCGTCCCGTGGACCATCAATATTGGGATGTTAGTGTTTGCTTGGTGTGCTTCCTTAGACAGGCGGCTCGGCAAGGGCAGATAGGTAGATAGCGCCAGCACGCCCGCTAGCCGATGCGGGTGCCTTAATGCGGTATGTAAGGCGACAGCGCCACCTTGTGAGAAGCCTGCGAGCAGAATTTTATCGGTCGTGATTCCGACGTCGCGTTCTGCATCAATCAATCCCGTCAATATCCGAGATGAATCCGCTATGCCATCAGTGTCTTCGTACTTCGTAAGATCGGCATCTTTAACATTGTACCAAGCCCGCATGGTAAGGCCGCCGTTAATCGTGATCGGCCGGTATGGCGCGTGTGGAAAGACAAACTGGATACCGTGATCATGCGGCAGCTTAAGCTCAGGCACGACCGGCTCGAAGTCGTGCCCATCGGCACCTAATCCGTGCAGCCAAATAACGGTAGCCGTATGTGTGCCCGCGGACGGGATCACAACGGCATCGAGTGGTCTGTCCATTGTGGAGTGGCCAGTCGCTCGCTAATGCTTGATGGGAGGTATCCTCGCAATTTGATCCCATTGCTTGCAAGTAGCCTAAAACCGGGCAGAAACACGATTGGGCTCTGTTCGTGATTTTGCTTGGGCGAGCATCTGAATCGTCATTGTAATGGCGCGCACGGGAGAGGAATTTTTGTTATTCTCGGGCAACAGCGGAGATGGAGGTAGCAGGAGACACGTTCATGAATACGCAGCTTTCCCAAATTGCAGGGTGGCTCGCTATGGTCGCATTGGCCATAGGAATCCTGATTGCAGGCTGCGGTCAAAAAGGGGATCTCTACCTTCCTGAAGATGAGCAAACGGCCCTAATCGATCCCCCCATTCGTTAGCTAACATGGACCCTTTCCACACCCGGGACGGCCAGCTCTACGCCGAGGGGGTCGCGCTGACCGACATTGCTAGGCAATTTGGCACGCCCTGTTACGTCTACTCGAGGGCTGCCATAGAAGGTCAGTGGCACGCCTTCGATCAAGCTTTTGCGGAGGTTCCTCACCTCATTTGTTATGCGGTAAAGGCCAACTCTTCCCTTGCCGTGTTGAATATTCTGTCGCGCTTGGGATCGGGCTTTGACATTGTCTCTGTCGGTGAACTTGAGCGCGTCATCAGGGCCGGTGGCGATCCGGGGAAGGTGATTTTTTCCGGCGTCGGCAAGCGGGCAGATGAAATGCAGAGTGCTTTGGAGACCGGCATCCGCTGCTTCAATGTTGAGTCGGTGGAGGAACTTGAACGACTCAACGATGTCGCTGGTGAGGTGGGTATGCGTGCTCCAGTGTCACTACGCGTGAACCCGGATGTAGATGCCAACACGCATCCATACATCGCCACTGGGCTGAACGAAAACAAATTCGGGATCGCCCCTGACAGTGCTCGGAATCTCTTTCGTCAGGCGGTTACGATGCCCAACATTGACATCGTTGGCGCTGGCTTTCATATCGGCTCGCAAGTTACGGAAATGGGACCGTTCCTGGACGCATTTCGGCGTCTTCTTATGCTTGTAGGCGAATTAGAATCTGACGGCATTAAGATAAAGCAGCTCGATATCGGTGGTGGTCTTGGTATCCGCTATCGGGATGAGCATGCACCGACACCCGCTGACTACGGTGCATCATTTCTCACAGCGCTTGAGCACCGGCCTTATGAAATCCTGGTTGAACCGGGCCGTGCCATCGTCGGCAACGCCGGCGTGTTGCTAACTAGAATTGAGTACCTAAAACACACGGAGCACAAAAACTTCGTCATTGTTGATGCAGCCATGAATGACCTGGTGCGTCCCGCCCTTTACGATGCTTGGCATGACATCGTCCCGGTCGTGACCGATAAGACAAGCCCGGCTCGGCGTTATGATATTGTCGGACCGGTTTGTGAGAGCGCTGATTACTTGGGTAAGGCGCGGGAGCTTAGTGTCCAGTCCGGGGATCTGCTCGCTGTACGATCGGCTGGCGCCTATGGATTCTGCATGAGCTCGACCTATAACTCTCGGCCACGCGCAGCCGAAATCATCGTTGATGGGGAGGAAGCGCATCTCGGACGCGCTCGACAAACGCTGGAGGATTTGATGGCTGGGGAATTTCAGCTGCCGGAATAGCTGATATGGAGCGTGTCCCTGAGCCTGAACTGATGAATAACCCAGCGCAGGCACGAGCTTACGCACAGGCGGATTTCTCTGCGCCGCATTCGATGTTTATCGACAAGTTCAAGACTGTGTTCCCCGTCGGGGTGATCGATGGCTATGTGCTTGATCTGGGCTGCGGGACGGCGGACATTACGGTTCGATTCGCCGAGGCCTATCCCAACTGCCGGCTCGACGGCGTGGATGGTGCCGAGCCGATGCTCCGATTCGGCCAAGTGGTCGTTGTTTCACACGGGCTTTCAGATCGCATCCGGTTGATACATGGGCACCTGCCGGGGGCGAAGCTGCCACGGAGACACTATGACGTGCTCATCTGTAACAGCCTGTTACATCATTTGAATGAGGGAAGAGTGCTTTGGGAAGCCGTCCGAATGTACACGCGCCAGGGTGGCGCAGTGTTTGTGATGGATCTTCTGCGCCCGGAAACTTCGGAAGCAGCCACTCGGCTCGTTGCCGAGTACGCAGGGGGCGAGCCGGACATCCTGAGGCGTGATTTCTACAATTCCCTCTGCGCCGCCTATCGCCCGGATGAGGTCCGAGAACAACTCACCGCTGCGAGCCTGTCGCATTTAACAGTGGAGATAATCTCGGACCGGCACTTGATTGCCTATGGGCATCGATACTAATAACAGGCCATTGATCTCTGTTGCACACTCCGATTCCAACTTAACCCGCCAAGTGGATTGCGTATCGAAGCGGGCGCTGCTCCGGATTTTAAGGGGGAGGCTCACTTGGATGCCGTGACCCACGTGTCCGCGGGTCCTGAACATGTTTTTTAAGGCCGCGGTCGATTATAATGGCGCGCACAATAATAGTGCGAAGAGCAGAAGGCTCGCCCCGTCTTAGTGCACTTGGCCTCGCATCGGTCGTACTAATTTGTTGTCTTTTAACGGGTTACGGCGGCCCGGGTATGGCATGTATTATGCCATTCATGCCTGCCAAGGTTGTTTCTGTGGAACCGTATCTAGAGTGAGGAGGGGGATCAATTCGAAGCTGCGTAGTCATCCGTCATAAGTAGACGCCTATGACGAATGAACAGTCATCTATTACATCCCACTCTGCACGATGAACGCCTGGTAGGCATCAGTCGCCTCGTGCGACTCAGAAAAACAGGAGGTATTCCATCATGTCGCTAGCGAAACTTCAGGATCTAATTAAAAAACACGGTATCAAAATCGTGGACTTTCGCTTCATTGATATGCCCGGCTTATGGCAGCACTTTTCGGTGACTACTGATGAGATCAACGAGGGGTTGTTTGCAGATGGGATCGGTTTTGACGGCTCCTCGATCCGTGGTTTCCAGGAGATTCAGGAATCCGATATGGTGCTGCTTCCCGATTCAGATTCATCCTTCGTTGATCCATATTTAGAAATTCCGACGCTTGCGGTGATCTGTGATGTGCTCGAGCCGGGGCTTAAGCCCTATGCGCGAAGCCCGCGGGAGGTGGCGAAAAAGGCGGAGACATATCTCAAGTCGACAGGTATCGCCGATACGGCGTATTTTGGGCCCGAGCCGGAATTTTTTATCTTTGATGATGTTCGGTTCGATCAAAACTCGCAGTGTGGTTACTACTATGTTGATTCTGTCGAGGCGGTGTGGAACTCAGGGCGCGAGGAAAATCCGAATCTCGGTTACAAACCGCGCCACAAGGAAGGATATTTCCCAGTTCCCCCGCATGACACCCTTCAAGATATTCGCTCGGAAATAGTACTCAATCTGGTCGATGCGGGCGTGCCCTGCGAGGTGCACCATCACGAGGTGGCAACGGCTGGACAAAATGAGATCGATATGCGCTTCACCTCGCTTGTGAGGATGGCGGACAATCTCATGAAGTTTAAATACATGGTAAAGAACACCGCCCGTAAGCATGGCAAGGTTGCTACGTTTATGCCGAAGCCGGTCTATTTTGACAATGGAAGCGGTATGCATGTCCACCAGAGTCTAGCCAAGGGCGGGACGAATCTCTTCTACGATAAGTCCGGTTATGCCCTCACGTCGCAACTCTGTATGTTTTACATCGGTGGCTTGCTCAAGCACGCGCCGGCGTTAATGGCTTTCGCCGCCCCGAGCACCAATTCCTACAAAAGGCTGGTGCCGGGATTTGAAGCCCCCGTCAATCTTACTTATTCACAGCGCAATCGCAGCGCAGCGGTACGTATTCCTGTCTACAATGAGAGCCCTGCCGCGAAGCGCATCGAGTTCCGCCCGCCCGATTGCATGGCCAATCCTTACTTGCTGTTTTCAGCACTGCTAATGGCTGGTTTGGACGGGGTTGAGAACCAGCTAGACCCGGGCGATCCCGTTGATCAAAACATGTACGAACTTCCAGACAAGATCCTGCGTAAAATAAAAACGGTGCCGGGTTCGCTCGAGGAATCCTTCATTGCGCTGGAGAAAGATCACGCCTTCTTGCTCAAAGGGGATGTCTTCACGCAGGATCTACTCGACGTTTGGGTTGACTATAAGCGTACCAATGAGATTGATGAGGTAAGTTCGCGCCCGCACCCGTGGGAGTTTTATCTTTACTTCGACCTTTAAGTCCCCTACGCGGCCGGCGGTGCGCCGCCGGCCGTCGTCACTTCAAGTTTTTCTACGATTCCTTTGTTGTCATTATTCAGTTTTCGACGGGTTCGCAAAGAACTGCCGCGAGCGCAGATTTGCTTCAACGGGCAATATTTAGCAGGAACCAATCGGGGCCCTGGTGGGTCTTTACTTGAGGACGGTCAATGCATTGGTTATGCTGAATAGATGCGTATCTTATTCTTGATCCTCGGTTTTATATTGTCGTTCTCGGTATCGGCCGTCGTCTATCGATGGGTCGATGAGAATGGCCATGTCGTCTATTCGGACAGACCGCAACCCGGTGCCCAAGTCCTTGAGGAAAAGGATGTTCAAACTGTTGATGCGCCCCCTGTTGAGCTGATCAGACCTAAATCAGATGCGAAAACATCGGCGAAAAATGGATTTGCAGGCTACAAACGTGTCGCCGTGATGAGTCCACAGAATGACGAACCCGTCAGGGAAAACGCAGGAAATGTGACGGTATCAGTCACGCTCGAGCCTGGGTTGCAAACCAAGCTGGGGCACAAGCTCGCCTTGTTTGTGGATGGCGCACAGATTTCAGAACCGGGTACGGCGACCCAGTTTCAGCTGAACAATATGAACCGCGGTGCACATACCCTTGAAGCCAAGGTGATTGGTGCCGATGGCAGCGTCATCAAGAGTTCCTCTCCGGTCACCTTCCATATGTTGCGTGTTTAGAGGTTTGCCGGCCAAACATTGGCTATCGGAAATCTATGCGTCCCCTCTTGTTGACGTTTGCTCTTGCGGTGTCACTTGCGGTCTCGGCCGTCACGTATCGATGGGTCGATGAGCAGGGCAACGTCGTCTATTCGGACAAGCCGCATCCCGGTGCCGAAGTCATCGAGGAGAAAGAAGTCCAAACGATACATGCGCCGCCTGTGCCACCGATAACACCGCGGGAGTCGACAGCGCCACCAGCAGTTGCCGGCTACGAACGCGTCGCCGTGGTGAGTCCAGAGGATGACACCCAGATCAGAGAAAATGCAGGGAATGTGACGGTGACTATCACCGTCGAGCCGGCGCTGCAGACCAAGCTGGGCCACAAGCTCGCCTTGTTCGTGGACGGCGCACAGTTTTCAGAGCCAAGCACGGCGACCCAGTTTCAGTTGATTAATATGGACCGGGGCACGCATACCCTCGAGGCCAAGATCATTGGTTCGGATGGTGAGGTGATCATAAGCTCCCCACCATCCGAGTTCCATTTATTGCGTCACTCCGTATTGCATCCGACGCCAGACCTGGGTGTTCCCACCCCAATCCCACCCGTTGTCGTTCCCGCTGGCGGCGGGCCGTAGTCTTTAATACACCTCCACACGAGTCCTGCTAAGCCATCGGTAGACCGTTGTTCTGCTCCAACCTGGCCTGAATCTTGCCGCTTATTCATTAACGGGCGGTTCCGCCACATCGCATGCCGGTGCCTTGTGGGCGATAATGTCCTAACGACTTGATTTATAGGATTATTCGATTGCGGGAACGGTTTCGTACGGATGGATAGGGTGTCCTTTGCACCAAGATGGTGCAATAATGCCCCGTTGACTATGATCAAATCGGAACAGGCGCGACGTCTATTCGATCATCTCACCACGGCAGTTTTGATGTTCGATGGGGAGCTCCGGCTCGCGGCCATCAACGCGTCTGGTGAGGACCTGCTGTCCGTCAGCGCTCGCCAAGTGCTGGGCCTGAAGGCGCAAGTGATCTGGCCGGATGCATCCATGTTTACTGGCACGCTGGAACGGTCATCTGTGAGTCAGGAGCCGTTTACGGAACGGGGGGTGGAACTGCATCTTCCGGGTGGTAAGACAATGATGGTGGATTACACGGTGACCCCGATGGAGGAGAGTCAAGACGCCATTGCCCTTTTGGTTGAGCTGACCGACGTGAGTGTGCGCCGTCGGATCGTCCGTGAAGAAGCGCTCGTAACCCAGAGCGAAGTCGCCAGGGCGCTCATCCGCGGCATGGCCCACGAGATCAAAAACCCCCTCGGTGGCCTCCGGGGCGCAGCCCAGTTGCTGGGGCGAGAACTTGAAGATCCAAAATTTGCGGAATACACGCGTATCATCATTGGTGAGGCTGATCGGTTGCAGCAGCTGGTGGACCGCATGCTGGCCCCCAACAGTCTCCCGAAAAAGAGCTTGGTCAACATTCATGAGGTGCTGGAATATTTGTGCAGCCTTGTGGAAGCCGAGACCAGTGCGGGTGTCACCATTGTGCGAGACTACGATCCGAGCCTGCCTGAGTTGAGTGCGGATCGCGAACAGCTGATCCAAGCGCTGTTGAACCTTGTAAGAAACGCTGTGGAGGCGGTGGGTGTATCAGGTGAGATCACGTTACGCACCCGTCCGCAACGTCAAGTCACCATCGGACAGACGCGTTATAAGCTTGTCATCCGCGTCGATGTCATCGACAACGGCCCCGGCGTTCCACCCGAGATCGAACACGGTATTTTCTATCCGATGATCACCGGTCGCAATGACGGTACTGGGCTCGGGCTCCCTATCGCACAAACGTTGATTCAACGGCACGGTGGTTTAATCGAGTTTGACAGCCAGCCCGGAAAAACAGTGTTTACTGTCTGGCTTCCGCTGGAGGGAGAGAATGGATAAAAAACGCGAGGTCTGGATCGTCGATGATGACCGCTCCATCCGCTGGGTGTTGGAAAAGGCGCTTACCCAAGCCGATATGAACGTGACGAGCTTTGACAGGGCCGAGCCCATCATGGTGCGGCTTGGCGAGGAGACGCCTGACGTCATCATTTCTGATATCCGGATGCCCGGGAGTGATGGTCTCACCATGCTCAAGCAGGTAAAGCGGGCGCACCCAGACCTACCGGTCATCATCATGACCGCCTATTCGGATCTTGATAACGCCGTTGCGTCGTTCAAAGGCGGAGCATTCGATTACCTTGCAAAACCATTTGACGTGGATGAGGTCGTGAGCTTGGTTCAGCGGGCCGTAACACAAAACCGTGAGCGTGAAGCCGATCAGTTAGAGGGCGCCGAGGCCCGAGTGCCGGAGATCATCGGTGCAGCGCCTGTCATGCAGGAGGTCTTTCGGGCAATCGGTAGGCTCTCGCGTTCACATGTTACCGTGCTTATTACCGGCGAGTCAGGGACGGGTAAGGAACTTGTTGCGCACGCCTTGCATCGACACAGTCCCCGTGCTGCTGCGCCGTTTATTGCGTTGAATACTTCGGCTATCCCACGTGAATTGCTGGAATCGGAACTCTTCGGCCACGAGCGGGGTGCTTTCACCGGCGCTCAGACTGAGCGAATCGGCCGTTTCGAGCAGGCCAACGGCGGGACCTTGTTCCTGGATGAGATCGGCGACATGTCGAATGAACTTCAGACGCGGCTCTTGCGAGTCCTCGCTAACGGGGATTTCTACCGGGTCGGTGGGCAGGTGCAAATCACAGTGGATGTCCGTGTGATTGCTGCGACCCACCAGGACCTCGACGCCCGGGTAAAGGCCGGCACGTTTCGTGACGATTTATTCCATCGTTTGAATGTCATTCGTGTTCACCTGCCAGCACTACGCGAGCGTAGGGAAGACATCATATTATTGGCGAAACACTTTCTTGCGTTGGCGGCAAGGGAACTGGATGTCCCGCCCAAGACCTTGCTCGGTGAGACCGAAGCGTACCTCACAGGCCTCGATTGGCCGGGGAATGTCAGGCAAATTGAAAATGTCTGCCGCTGGGTGACGGTGATGGCGCCGGCTCAGGAGATTCGTGTGGCGGATCTACCGCCGGAACTAAGCGGATCAACAGCATCTCAGTTCGGTGATTCCGACTGGGAAAGCATGTTGAAATTATGGGCGGAAGGTTGTTTGGCCCGTGGGGAGACGGGAGTCGTCGAGCAAGCTTTGCCCCGGTTTGAGCGGATCCTAATCGAGGCAGCCTTAAAGCAAACGGGTGGTCGCCGGCAGGATGCAGCTAGGTTTCTCGGATGGGGCCGAAATACCCTGACCCGCAAGATTAAGGAACTTGGGATCGAACGATAATTTTAGCCTGTCTCATTTGGCGCTTGTCGTTATCACGGGGGCCATCTTCGCCTCAAGCGAGCAAGCCACCGATGACGGCGCCAAGCCAGAGCATCCCGGTTTGGGAAAGCACCAGAATCAGTCCCCCTGCACCCGCAAGTACACCCAGGGAGGGTAGCCCTGTGAGGGCTGCGGCGAATACGAACAGAGCGAGAGCAAAGAATAAGCAGGGCAACAATGCCGCCATCAGGCCAGCGCCGACACCACCCGCCACCTTGCCGCCCACTACGCCTGCAATCAAGGGCCCAATCACCGGCAACCAAAATAACAACAGGGAAATGAGGGTCATCCAGATCACGCCCATCAAGATACTGCCTTGCTGTGGGGCCTCCAGCGTTTTTGTTGCCTTCTCTTCTGGCATCGTGGGTTCCCCTTTTTATTTTCCTCAGGCGTTAGCGTGACGCTGGGGTCTCTCGTTGTAACGGAAATTGGGCGGGCTCAGGATCCTTTCAGCCACTCGGCCACGCGCTTCGCAAAATAGGTCAGAATGGCATCGGCGCCTGCGCGTTTACAGGCCGTCAGCGATTCCATCACCACCGCACGCTCATCCAGCCAACCGTTCTGCACTGCAGCCATGAGCATCGCATACTCGCCACTGACCTGATAGACAAACGTGGGCATACCGAATTCGGATTTGACCCGTCGCACGATGTCGAGATACGGCATGCCCGGTTTTACCATCACCATGTCCGCCCCTTCAGCAATGTCCAATGCGATCTCCCGCAGGGCTTCATCGGCATTGGCCGGGTCCATCTGATAGCTGTTTTTGTCACCGCCGCCGAGACGGGCCGCCGAACCGACGGCTTCCCGGAACGGCCCGTAGAAGTTGGAAGCATATTTGGCGGAATAGGCGAGGATCAGGGTATTGACATAGCCCGCAGCTTCGAGGGCATCGCGTATAGCTTTGACGCGCCCGTCCATCATGTCTGAAGGCGCAACCACATCTGCGCCGGCTTCGGCATGGGAGAGGGCTTGTTTCACCAGCACGTCCACGGTTGCATCATTGACCACGTAGTTGTTCTCATCGATAAGCCCATCTTGCCCGTGGGTGGTAAACGGGTCGAGTGCCACATCCGTGATAAGCCCAAGCCCTGGGTGCTCGCCTTTGAGCGCCCGCACGGCGCGCTGAATGAGTCCTTCAGGGTTATAGGCCTCGCGGGCGTCTTCAGTTTTTACCTGCGCCGGTGTTACCGGAAATAAGATGACGGCGGGGATCCCGAGTGACACGAGCTCGGCCGCCTCTTTTTGCAGTTCATCGATGGAAAGCCTGTCGATGCCCGGCATCGAGTTAACCGGATCCCTGCGCCCTTGCCCTTCGGTGACAAACAGGGGGTAAATGAGATCATCCACTTGCAAAGAGGTTTCACGCATCAGGCAGCGTGAGAATGGACTACGGCGCATGCGCCGCATTCGCGTGCGTGGGAAGCTGCCTCTGTGCTGTTCTACCAAGATGGTGTACCTTAACGATTCTTTTTATACCGTACTGGCCGGATAAGCACCGGCATGTGAATTCATTATATCCTGCTTGCCGCTTATAGCGCTCAAATTCCCCGTTTGGTGGGACGTGGACTCTGCAGGGATGTCTCGGTCCACAATGCATTAGTGTATCCCACGTTTTTGTATGACGGTTGAACAGAGCACTGGTAAAATCTAAAAACGCGGGTCCAGTCTATAGTCTTTAAGGTTATGAGGAGCACACGATGAACGTTCAATCGGCAGTATCTGAACGCTATTCCAAGGGCGCAAAGGAAAAACAGGGGGCTCTATGCTGCGCAGTCGATTACGATTCAGCGCTTTTGCGCTTGTTGCCCCGGGAGATCGTTGATAAGGATTACGGTTGTGGTGATCCAACCCGTTACGTTCGTCAAGGTGATGTCGTGCTCGATCTCGGCAGCGGCAGCGGCAAGGTGTGTTACATTGCGGCGCAGTTAGTCGGTGAGAAGGGCCGGGTGATCGGTATCGATATGAATAATGACATGCTCGCGCTGGCAAGGAAGTATCAATCCGAGATGGCAGATAAACTCGGAGGCGACAGAGTTAAATTTCTAAAGGGCCATATTCAGGATCTTGCGCTGGATGTGGAAAAGCTCGACCGGTATCTTGCCAAGCATCCTGTTGTCACTGCCTCGGATTATGCTCGAGCGCAAGAGTGGCAAGCTGAACAACGCACCAATGCCCCGCTCATTGCTAATGAGTCTGTGGATGTGATCATCTCCAATTGTGTGCTTAATCTGGTGGAGGACAGTGCGAAGCGGGAACTGGTGAGTGAAATCAGCAGGGTCCTAAAGCCCGGCGGTCGCGTCGCAATCTCCGACATTATCAGTGATGAGCCTATTCCCAATCACCTCAAGGCCGACGCGGAACTCTGGAGCGGGTGCATCTCAGGTGCCTTTCAGGAGCAAGAGATGATCGAGGCATTTCAGGAGGCTGGTTTTCTGGCCGTGCGCTACGACAGGTGGGCCACGGAGCCCTGGCGGGTGGTGGAAGGCATCCAGTTTCGTTCAATCATATTGACTGCGGTTAAATCTTTGGGGACAGAGTGTCTGGATCGGGGCCATGCGGTGATCTATAGGGGCCCATTCCGGGAGGTGACGGATGACGAGGGGCATGTGTTCCCACGTGGTGAGCGCATGGCAGTCTGTGAGCGAACGTATCGTTTCTTGATGGAGGGAGCCTACCGGGACGATTTTATCGGGATCACACCTGACACGCCTCGTGAGCCTGTTCCCTGGTGTGCGCCTGTCGGCACGCGGCGGCCGGCGTCTGAGACAAAGGGCGGACAGCATACAGGGGATCGCGCCTCATCCGCCTGTTGTTAATCAATTAAGGGGGCGTTCGCGGTAGCGCTACGCGTTCGTCACAGTCTCACTGGATAAGCGCTGCATCGTGCGTTCGATCCAGTCCTCGGCTTGTCCTTTAATATCTGCTGCCGTCTTTCCTTTCGGCTCGATCACGGGTCCGACGACTAGGCGAATAGTGCCTGGGCGTTTAATAAAGGTGTTCCGTGGCCAGAACAGGCCAGCGTTATGAGCCACCGGGACGACCGGATATCCGGTTTTTTCCGCAAGCAGGCCACCAGCCGGCAGGTAAGGTCCGCGCTCACCCGGTGCGATCCGTGTGCCCTCGGGAAAGATGATCACCCATCGGCCTGCACGGAGCCGTTGGGTCCCTTGCTCGATGATCTGGCCAAGAGCTCTCCGAGTCGAAGTCCTATCGATAGCAATGGGCTCAAGTGTTGCTAGGGACCACCCAAAAAATGGAATCCACAACAATTCCCGTTTTATCACATAGACTTGGGGAGGAAATATCTGCTGGAGAGACAGAGTCTCCCAGGCAGATTGATGTTTGCACAAAACAATGGCCGTCTCCTTCGGAGGGTCATCGACATACTCAACCTGATACCGAAGCCTACAAGTGATCTCTAGCCACCATAAGTTGAAATAAATCCAGCCTGAGATAAAGCGGTAGCGCCAGAGAAACGGGAGGGGAAGAATAAGAATGCTTACTGGAGCAAAGATCAGAGTAGATGCAGCAAGACCCGCATAGAACAGGCACGAGCGAAGCAAGAGCATCTGACGATCAACCTTTTCCCAGAACCTCATCGACAAAGGTGGCTAAATCATCATGTATGGACACGCCTTTCATGTCGTCGCCTTTATCCAATACATCTCGACCCTTGCCGCTTAGCACTAGTACCGGTCTCGCGCCCGCATTCCGCGCGGCCTCGATATCGCTGAGGCGATCACCAACTGCTGAAACGTCTTTCATTGAAATGTGCAGCCGAGATGCGATTTCTTTGAAAAGGCCTGTGCGCGGCTTACGACACTCGCAGCCTTCCTTTGGCCCATGGGGGCAAAAAAATATCGCCTCAATTGCACCACCGACTTCGGCAAGTTGTTTATGCATCTTCTTATGGATCTGATTCAAGGTTTCTATGTCGAACAAGCGACGCGCAAGGCCAGACTGGTTGCTAGCTACTACCACCCGATATCCGTCACGCGATAGACGTGCGATAGCTTCCAGACTGCCGGGAATTGGTTTCCATTCATCAGGCGATTTAATAAAGTTATCTGCATCGTAGTTGATGACACCATCACGGTCGAGAATGATCAACGCCATAATATCGCGAGCTTCAAAAAATATAAGTTGGCAAAAATGTTTTAGAACTCATGCGCTACCCTTGCAATCGCGATATATCAGCGGCTTCAAGGAACAAAGTGCTTAGCTTTTTCAGAAGCGCCAAGCGATTATTTTTCAAAGCTTCGTCCTCGCACATTACCAGTACATCATCAAAGAACGCGTCCACACTGTCCCGTAGACCAGCAAGCTGTGTCAAGGCGCCGGTGTAGTCACTCTTTTCCAACAAGGGTCTGACTTTAGCATCAATTTCTGCGAGTCGCGTCGCGAGGTGCCGCTCAGCTGGTTCATCAAGCAGTGTCTCTTCGACTTTGTCTTTAGTGACTCCCCCAGCCTGTTTTAAGATGTTCCGGATGCGCTTGTTAGCTGCCGCCAGACTTTTGGCCTCCGGTAACCCGCGAAAATCAGCCACCGCACGGATACGTCGGTGAAAATCGTAGGGCCGCGTAGGCCGGCGTGCGAGTACCGCCTCAAAAACGTCCGTTCCAATTCCGTCCTCAAGATAGTAGCTGCGCAGGCGTTCCATCATGAAGTTGTAAACTTCACTACTCACTTTAGAGGTCTTAAACTCGGGGGAGTAATTCTTTGCTGCTGCCACAAGAAGCTGTTCCAGGTCCAGATCTAATTCACCTTCGATTAGGATACGTAAACATCCGAGCGCCGCACGACGCAGCCCAAACGGATCTTTGTCCCCCGACGGGGCATTGCCAATGCCAAAGATCCCGACCAGGGTATCCAGTTTATCCGCTAGGGCCAGCCCCTGCCCGGTTGACGTCCGGGGGAGTTCGTCACCTGCGAACCTGGGCATGTATTGTTCGTCTAGAGCTTGTGCAACCTCTTCCGGCTCACCGTCGTTGATGGCGTAGTAGCGCCCCATAATGCCCTGAAGTTCAGGGAATTCGCCAACCATCTGTGTGAAGAGGTCATTCTTAGAAAGCTCGCCGGCGCGCCGCGCCCACGAGCGATTGGCGCCGAGTGCTGACGCGATTTTATCGGCGAGTTTTATAACGCGATCAGATTTCTCATAGAGCGTTCCCAGCTTGCTTTGAAAGATGACGCCTTTGAGATCGCTTCTACGCTTGGCTAAGGGCGTTGAACGGTCCTGTTCCCAGAAAAAAGCAGCATCGCTGAGTCTTGGGCGAATAACCCGCTCATTACCCGCCCGAACCACATCAGGATCT
Organism: Gammaproteobacteria bacterium; assembly: GCA_027296625.1. Classification (NCBI taxonomy): domain Bacteria; kingdom Pseudomonadati; phylum Pseudomonadota; class Gammaproteobacteria; species Gammaproteobacteria bacterium. The sequence goes on from JAPUIX010000058.1 coordinate 32,580, forward strand.
CGACTTTCGATGTTGTAGACGGCTATGAAATGAGGCATCAGCCGGGACTGGCTATCCACCACGTGGAAATATTTCAGTTTGTCTGCCATGGTGGCGATGAGTATCTCAGCAGGAAGTGCCAGAAATGCCTTATCAAAAGAACCTGCGAGCGTGTTTGGCCATTCCACCAGGGCCGCGACTTCGTCCAACAGGGCATTGTCAATCACGGCCACACCATGGATGGTTTTCGCTGTGTCCTGAACCTGTTTTTGGATCCGCTCACGCCGCTCATCAAATGCAGGTATGACGTAGCCTTGTTTCTCAAGGACAGATGCATATTCGCTCGCGTTGGTGAGTTCTATAGGCGCAGGGTGATGAAAGCGGTGTCCACGGGTCGCATGGCCAGCCAATACACCTAATATCTCTGCAGGGATCGTGGCATCGCCATACAACAACACTACCCAGTGCACGGGCCGTATAAATTCTTCCTCGCCGGCGCCCCAGCGCATACGCTTGGGAATAGGGAGTTTTGCCAGCGCCCCGCGGACGATCTCGGGTAAGAGTTCCGCAGTCGCCTGTCCTTTCTCCCGGCTGCGGTAGATCAGCCAGCGACCTTTTGGAGTCTCGAGACGTTCCAAGGCATCAATCGTTACCCCGCATGAACGTGCAAAACCTTCTGCAGCGGGTGTCACATTCCCCTCGGCGTCAAACGCGGCCGAGAGCGCTGGGCCGCGTCGCTCGATTTCTTTGTCAGGTTGTTTACTAATTAAGTTGTTTAACATAAGCCCAAGTCGACGGGGTGTGGCATAGGGCAAGGCCTCGTCATATGTGAGCCCCGATTTTTCAACTGCGAGGGTGATGCTCTGGGCAAAGACCGTGGATAGGGATTTTAGGGCCTTTGGCGGTAACTCTTCCGTGCCAATCTCGACAAGCAGATCGTGTGCAAGCATTGCCTCTTTACGGGCAGGGGTATTGGTGGCTCGAGCGGATTTTGGCATGGCATTTCCGGCGTTACGTTTGGACCTTGGATGCCTTTCCTTTTACCGACTGCAGCAGAGGAAAACCCAGCTCCTCTCGCCGTTTAAGATATGCTTCGGCAACCGCTCGTGCCATGCTCCTTACACGCAGAATAAAACGCTGGCGCTCGGTGACGGATATCGCGTGGCGTGCATCTAGGAGATTAAAAAGGTGTGAGGCCTTGAGCACCAATTCATACGCAGCCAGCGGTAAGTCTGCCTTGATAAGTTTCTTGCTTTCTTTCTCGCAAGCGTCAAACCAGCCAAATAGTGACGGAGTATCTGTGCCCTCAAAATTATAAGTCGACATCTCTAACTCGTATCGTTGATAGTTATCCCCATAGGTAATGGCCCCAAGATCGGTGCGGGCCCATACGAGGTCAAAAACACTCCCCACGTCTTGCAGGTACATGGCAATGCGTTCGAGACCGTAGGTAATCTCTCCTGACACCGGACGGCAGTCTATCCCGCCGACTTGCTGAAAATAGGTGAACTGGCTGATTTCCATGCTATTGAGCCATACCTCCCAGCCCAAGCCCCATGCCCCCAAGGTCGGCGATTCCCAGTCGTCTTCAACAAAACGGATGTCGTGGACCAAGGGGTCGATACCGAGGTGTTGGAGGGAGCCCAGGTAGCGGTCCTGGATATCCAGGGGCGACGGCTTCAGGAGTACCTGAAATTGAAAGTACCGCTGCAGGCGGTTGGGATTCTCACCATAGCGCCCGTCGGTCGGCCGTCTGGCCGGCTGGACAAAGGCCGTCTTCCACGGTTCGGGTCCAATTGCACGCAGAAAGGTCGTTGGATGAAAGGTGCCCGCGCCCACTTCCATGTCATAGGGTTGCTCGATGATACACCCCTCGGCGGCCCAATATTCCTGCAGCGCCAAGATCAATCCTTGAAAGGTAGTGATATCACGCTCGTTTGTTAAAGTTGCATTGCTGTGCAAGAAGAATCCCCTGCAAGAGACACGTGGCCGGGAAGTATAGCCCGTGAATGCCCGTCTGTGCACGCAAGCGCCGCTGATCCATCGCTTGTTTGAAACCCCGGGCTCCGCTCAGTCATGCAGCGTTGCACATACCGACAAATCGCGATTGGGCGTCATGTGGCGCACAACGGTACGCTCAGCAGTGAATACCTGGATCTCCTGCATTACGGAGGTGGGTTGTGGCGTCTCTTAAACGTTATTGTTGGGGCAGGACCAAGGATTCGGATTTTGCTTCTGACTCCAGAGGCTTGATGAGGTCATCCAAATGCTTGGTAAGTATGGCGATCTTGAACTCGGGGATGACAAAGGCCCAATCAGATAGCACTTCGTTTAGCGTCGCGACTTCTTGTTCCACTTCTTCCTTGCTCTTAAGTCTATGTCGTGTTTCCTCTTCATTGGGCACTTCAGTGTTCTTGCCGGGCCCCTTGGGCGCGGCGCTTATGTCGCCTTCGCTAGCGGGCACATCATCGGCTTCGATCGCCGGCACAGCAGACTCGTCGAAAGCAAACTCAAACGTTGAATAACTCTTAGTGTCTACGTCACGTGTGGTGATTGTCGCAATGAGGCCGTCGAACGTCGTTACCGTCGTAACGACACTCTCGCTCGCCGGTGGGAGGTTACTTCTTGCGTCGACATCATCCAGGCGAAACTCTTCCAATGCAGTAGCCAGGCTGTTGAGCGCAACCTGGGACTTTAATTTCATGCCGTCCGGGATGTCGGTGAGCGTATAGTCTTTCTCATCCGTGCTCGCTCGGCTGATCGTCACCTGATTCCCGTCTGGATGTTTAGCAGTCACTTCCCGGACTCGACCTGAAGCAATATCGACAATGTCCGGGTTCAGCCAGCTTGTCACCGTCGCATCAATATCTAGATCACCTTCAACCAGTAGGGCCTGGGGTGTATCCGCCTTGCGCACGTAGAGCGCGGGTGGGCCAGTTCCTGTTCTGGTCAATCGATCTTTCCCTACGATGATCGAACCCATGATCTTTCCTTCCCGGTCTTTGAGTGTGATAAGGATCGACTTGGAATCTTCATCATCCACATCCTTCACACCGAGCCGCGAATAAAGGCTGGGGTTCCTCGTTTTTCCTTCCAGCACACGAAGTTGTGCCATGCCCACAATGCTGGCTTTTACCTTCTCGAATAGCGCGGGATAGCCACCCGAACTCTCGATCACCCATCCATCACCCTGTTGTGTGAGCGTGACACCAGCGTTTCTTGTGCGGACTTCGACACGGGCGACATCATTGATGTTGGGCATTAATTCCGGGAAGAGGATTGCTTTATCCAGTTCGGTTTGCGGTGCGCGCTGATAGACGATGATCGCAGCGGCAATAATCACTACTACTGTAACAACCGTGAGAGTGAGAAAGGTGCTTTTCTTCATAGCGATATCCCTAATCGGCGCGATACGCTATGCGCGGCGATGTGTCCGATAGAGCCATACACCGATGGCAATGAGTCCAATGAGCAACGGAATGAGACCAATATTGATAAAGCGTAGCTGAGCGCCTAATCTTTCGATGTTTTTTTGCAGGTCATGCTGCACGGCGCGCAGATCCTTGCGGACTGTTAGTTGCTCCTGACGAAATTTTTCAAGTTCCTGAGCCTGTGCGGGGCTGAGAATAAGCGAGCTGTCTGTCCCTTGTTTTTGCTGTAGTTCCGTGATCTTTCGTTCTGTTTCCTCAAGCTTGGTCTGGAGAGCGTGTTCCTGGTCACGGAAACGCGTTTCTGCTTCGCGTCTGATGTCCTCCACCCGTTCGAAAGGTCTGGCGTGTTTGCCGCGGCTACGCAGGCTGATAAGGTCATCGCTTCCCCCGAGATTTTCCAGGGCGTTGATCACAAAATCTCCATTGTTTGCTATCGGTTGGGGAACGCGCATCCCGTAGAAATTTTGGATCTGTACCCAGAATTGGTCGCTTAGCATGTCAGTGTCAGCGACAACGATGAGATTAACTGGTTCTGCAGACTCGCTGATAAAGTTTGGGTCTTCGGTTGCTTCATCCTCGTCGTCTTCCTTTGGTTTTCCATCTGGGAATGCGGTTTTGACCGTGCCACTGATCCTTCCTGCGAGCGTAAGCTTTTTGCCTTCCGGCTTGTAGGACTTGAGGAGCACGGTGGGATCACGTTGGAAGATAACGCCGTCCCGTTCCATCTTCATAGATCGTTCTCCCGTCTCAATGAGTGGGATAAACTCAATTTCCGCGTCCTCCTTTTTCTGAAGGATTCCTGTGCTCCCAACATTCATAACGGTCAGCTCGCTTGTCACGAAGTCATCCGAGTTGAAGTTGTCGGAGGTCAGCCGGAGCCATGGGAGGTACTCTATTTCCTGTGGCCCGCGGGGGCCGATGTGTTGCACTCGAATTGCTGCGTCCAGATCTCCTGCAATCTTGCCGTCGACAAGTTCCAGGCCCCATGCATCAAACAAGGTCTGGAGGTCTGAGCTGCGTTCGGGTAGCGCCATCGGATTACGAGGATCGGGCCGTGCATCGTCGGCCTCTGAGAGGGGGTCAACGAAGATGATCGCCTTACCACCCTTCAGTACGAATTGCTCGATGGCATATAGTGTCTGGTCATTAACATTCTTGGGGTGGACAACCATCAGCACGTCTACGTCATCATCGATCTCTCGAGTTTGCGAGCCAAGATTGCGCACGTTGAAGAATTCCATCATTGCTGACGTAATCGCCCAAGGTGGGGCTGGTCGTGGCGGGGGACTTATCTGATCCCGACTCGCGCCAAATAGAGGTAGAGGACTTAATATGGCCACGACCCGCTTTTTTGGGTTGGCAAGGTCATAGATTAATCGGGTTAGGTCGTATTCCAGCGATGCTTCTTTGTTTGGCCGGAAGAACGGAACAATGGCCTCATCATCGGTGGAGTTGGTTCCCACTAAGCCAAAGTATGCAAGGTCACCGGCTGAGTTGACTGGCACGGTTTGCAGTCCATAGGCTACTGCTTGATCTTCCTCTTCAGAGAAAGGCTCAACGTCAAAAATCGTGAGCTTCAATTTACCATTGGCGTGTGCAACGTACTCTCCAAGCAAGTCTCGAACGCGAATTCCATAGTTCAGCAGAAGCGGAAATCCGCTAAATTGTCTTTCCGAGAAGTAGAATCTGAGGTTGATCGGCTCATCCAGGCTGTTAAGGATGTTTATCGTTCCTTCGGATAGGGTAAATAGCTTGTTATTGGTTAGGTCGAGCCGCTGAGTGGTGAATGTTGCGTTTGACAGTATGTTTATGGCTATGAAGAGCCCTGCCGCAAGTACTAGACTTGTCGCAGTCAATAATTTTCTGTTCATCTCGTTCTGATTTTTCCTTATGCTGCTTTTTTTATCTCAATTGCAACGATGTTGGCGTACAACCAAAAGCAGATCAGCGTTGCGAAGTAAATGACATCACGAATGTCAATCACGCCTTTTTTAATGGATTCGAAATGAGTAAAAAAGCTGAATGAACTGATGACATTTACAATGGCCTGTGGTGCCCAGCCCCGAAAAAAGTCGACCACAAGGGGGAAACCGCTCATGATGAAACAAAAAGAGATTACGACGCTCACCACAAACGCAATAACCTGGCTTTTTGTGAGAGCTGAAATACACGAGCCTATTGCCAGAAAACTGCCTGCCATCAAGAGGCTACCGAAGTAGCCTGCAAGGATGACTGTATTATCTGGATTGCCCAGGTAGTTCACCGTCATCCACATTGGAAAGGTCAAAGCCAATGCGACCGCCGTGAATGCCCAAGCTGCGAGAAATTTGCCAATCACCGCTTGCGGTAACGTAATGGGCAGTGTTATCAATAATTCAATCGTGCCGGTTTTTAGTTCTTCTGACCAAAGTCGCATTGCAATTGCTGGCATCAAAAAAAGATAGAGCCAGAGATGGAAGCGGAAGAATGGTTCAAGATCGGCTTGGTTACGTTCATAAAAGGCACCAAGATAGAACGTAAAAATGCCGGTTAGAAAAAGAAAGATCACGATAAAGACATAGGCTACAGGTGTAGCGAAATATCCGGTGAGTTCACGCTTGAAAATGGCAATAATGCTTCTCATGATACTTGTGCCTTGCCTTCTTTGTTAAGACTCGGTGGTAATAATGCGGAACACCTCGTCCAGTCGTCCAGCCTCGACGCGCATTTCGGTAATGACCCATCCATTCGAGTGCACACAGTCACTCACGACCGAAACAATTGATTGCCCATTCTCGGGGACAACCACCAGATGAGTTGTACCATCGATGCGTGCAAGTTCCTCCAGTGATGCAACATTTTTAAGACCCGCAAGCTTTGCCTTGTCCTCTTCCGTGAGCTCTGACTTTATTGTTAATGAGACAGCGTTATGGAAACGGGACTTCGCTGCAAGTTCTTCGGGGCTGCCATCAAAAAGAAGATTCCCATTGGAAATGATGATGGCTCGCGTGCAAACAGAATCTACTTCCTCAAGGATGTGAGTAGAGATAACGATGGCTTTATCTTTCGCCATCTCAGTAATCAAGGTCCTCACCTCATATTTCTGATTAGGGTCCAATCCGTCAGTTGGTTCGTCCAGGACAAGGACCTCCGGGTCATGCAACAAAGCCTGTGCAAGCCCGACACGACGTTTGTAACCCTTGGACAGCGTCTCGATGCGCTGATCCATCACCGACTCTAGTCGGATTTTTCTTACCACATCGTTTATACGGCTTTCCTTATATTGGCCGTTCAGACCACGAATCGCGGCGATAAAGTTGAGAAACGAAGTCGGTGTCATCTCCCCGTACAGGGGTGCTCCCTCCGGGAGATAGCCAATTCGTTCCTTTACTTGGATGGGTTCATCGATGACGTCGTGGCCACAGACGGTAACCGTACCGCTGGTGGGTTCTAGAAACCCCGTTATCATCTTCATGGTGGTGGACTTCCCTGCGCCGTTCGGGCCCAGGAAGCCAAGTACCTCGCCGTAGGCCACCCTGAACGACATATCACGAACGGCGTGCAAAGGGCCGAATCGTTTATTCAGCTTGTTGGTTTCAATCGCAATTTTCATAAAGGTGTCGAGCTAGTGTTTGTCCAAATTTTCCGTTTGCGCAACAGGCATCGGGAAGGGCGACCTGAAGATTGAGTATTGTGACGGTGGCCCCGCCAGAGTGCTAGCTTTCATGGATTCCTGCCATAAGGGCAAACTACAGGTTGGACGGAAACCAATCTAATGAAAGTGGGGGTTTCGGCGCGATCATTCTCCACAGAATTCTTTGCCAGTCAATCTGCCACAAACAGGGGGTGTTGCACAAAAGGACCTTTCCACCCTGGTGATCCCTGACGGCTCCTTTGTTTCTGGAAGAGGGAATTCAAAGTGCTTGGATGTTGGGATCAATCACAAAGGGCGCTCTTTCTTTGGCCCGGATGCGTCGCTCTGCTGCTTTGCCTTCAATCGGAAAAGGGCTGAGATGTCCTCATCTCTGTGATCGGATTCCATTAACTGCTGGTAGTGATGTAGGGTCATTTCGACGATGGCCAAGGGGGCGCCGCCCACGTTTTTAGCCATGTCACGGCAGATTTCAAGATCTTTGTGGTGCAGGCTTACCTTGAATCCGGGCTGAAACTCACCTGCCAGCATGCTCTTACCCCGATGGCTCAAAAACCAATTACCGGCCGCACCGCTCGCCACAACGTCGATGACTCTATCCATGCTGAGCCCCATGGCTTGACCAAAGGCCAGGGCTTCGGTGACCGCTTGGTTGATTCCAGCTGCCATGATCTGATTGACGGCTTTAGCGGCCTGGCCAGAACCTTGCGGGCCCATGTGGATAATTGTGGTTGCAACGGCCGCAAGGGTCTCTCGAATGCGATCGAGCGCATTCGCATCCCCGCCAATCATCATCGCGAGGGTTCCCTTCTTTGCTCCTTCGACGCCGCCAGAGACAGGGCAGTCAAGGAAAGCAGCGCCGCGTTCGCGAAGCCTTTTAGCCACCTCCTTTGCCGTCTCTGCGCTGACCGTGGAGGTGTCAGCCACGACGGTACCGGTGCGTGTTGTTGGGAGCAGCGCCTCGATTACGCTTTTGACGTCCGCATCGCGCGATACCGATGTGATAATGAGCTCGCAACGCTCGGCAAGCTCGGCGGGCGTTTCGCAAAGCAGTACGCCGGTGTCCATTGCCACCCGCTCAGCCTTCTCCCGAGTCCGGTTCCACACCGCAACTAGATGACCTGCTTTATGCAGGTTGAATGCCATGGGCGCCCCCATGGCGCCAAGACCAATAACACCCGTTTTCATTGCGTTGTGCCCTCAACCCGGTGTTCCAGATAGGTATAGCCGCCGAGGCCCTCGTTCAATGCCGCAAGGTATCGATCGCGCTCCTCGGGAGACAGCTCTGCCGCAGCGACTCGTTCGCGATAGGTACGTTTGAGGTCCGCGGCGTTGATATGCACCGAGCTCAGCACCTCGGCAACCGTGTCGCCACGTTGCGGGTCAGTGAAGCGGTACCTACCATTAGACGCCACTTCCACGTTGACCGAATGGGTGTCACCAAAAAGGTTGTGCATGTCCCCCAGAATTTCTTGGTACGCCCCGAGAAGAAAGATACCCAGCAGATACGGTTCGTCCTTTTGCAATGCATGGATCGGCAAGCTGGTCTCCAAGCCTTCGCTGTCCACGTAAAAGTCGATGCGGCCATCCGAATCACAGGTAAGATCCTGAATCCTGGCCCGCTCTGTTGGCTGCTCATTGAGGCGTTGCAGGGGCACGATTGGGAACACCTGTTGAATTGCCCAGGTGTCGGGCATGGACTGGAACAATGAAAAATTGCAGAAGTACTTGTTAGCCAGTTTCTCGTCCAGTTCTTTGAGTGCTTCTCGATGTTTCGGCAAAGTATTGTCAAGCGCGTCGCGAACCGCCCGGCAAATTACGTTGTAAAGGTGCTCAACGCGGGCACGCTGAGCCAGATTCAGGATCCCATGGTTAAACATCTCCCTCGCCTCAACGAGCCAATTGTCTGCTTCATGGTAGACCTCCAAGGCACGCCCCGGCTTCAATGACTGCAATGCCTGCCAAAGGTCCTTGACGATCTGAGGTTCGTCAGGCTTAGGCGGATCAGTGATTGATATGCTGGAAGTGTTTTCAATATCGATCACGTTTGTAATAAGCATCGCATGATGGGCCGTCATGGCACGGCCTGACTCGGTGACGATATGAGGATGGGGCAGATCCTCCTTCTTGCAGATCTCAGCTAGCGCGTGAACCACGTTGTTAGCATACTCCTGAATGCTATAGTCCATGGAACAGAAGTTTTGTGACTGGGTACCGTCATAGTCCACGCCCAATCCACCACCGACATCTACGCTGACTACGTTGACACCCAGCCTGCGAAGTTCTGCATAGTACCGGGCGCCCTCGCGCAAGGCGCGCTGAATATCGCGAATACTGGGGACCTGCGACCCGATGTGAAAGTGCATCATCTGCAAGGTGTGTAACAGACCTGCAGCGTTAAGACGTTTGATAACCTGACAAACTTGGTCGGCAAGGAGTCCAAACTTTGACTTTTCGCCGCCTGTATTCTGCCAGTTGCCAGTACCAATGGATGATAGACGCAGACGTACACCGAGCAGGGGATCTATCCCGGCCTGCGATGCTTCGTTAATGATGAGCTCAAGTTCTGAAAGCTTTTCTACAACAATGTAGATTCGAAGCCCCAAGCGCATTCCAATCAGAGCGAGCTGGATATAGCTTTGATCTTTGTAGCCATTGCAGATGATCGTCCCGCTGCTTGGTGCCAGCGCGAGTGCCGCCATCAGTTCGGGCTTGCTTCCCACTTCGAGGGAAACGCGATCGGCGCCGCATTTGAGGATCTGATCGATGATATGACGCTGCTGATTAACTTTTATGGGATAAGCGGCTGTGTAAGAAGCCTCGTAACCCGATTTCCTCATCGCTTCGGCAAAGGCATCACATAATATGTGGACTCGATGGTGAAGAATGTCGGTAAAGCGTACGAGCACTGGATAAGATTGCCCGGATCTATTGAGCTCATCTGCAATCTCAAAGAGGTCGATCTCGGGTCCTTTCTGCCGCCCCTTTGGTCGGACGATCAAATGCCCGTCTTTGCTAATGTCGAAATAACCGTCACCCCACTGCGCAATGTTGTAGAGTTCGCGCGAGCGCCCTGCGTCCCAGTTTTGGGTTACCCCGCCGCCTTTCGATTGGATCTGATGCACCTTCAATGGGTTTGTCCTTTCATGTAGTGATCGGCAAGCACGTTGGCCACGCAGCAGGTCAGCCTTTTCGCCGTTGGTATATGCAGGAACTCGTTGGGGCCGTGTGCATTTGATTGGGGTCCCAACACGCCGGTTACAAGAAACTGTGCCTCTGGAAATCGCTCGCCCAACATTCCCATAAAAGGAATTGAGCTGCCTTCTCCCATGTAGATGGCCGGTTTGCCAAAGTAGGTACGGGAGGCTCGATCGAGCGACTCCTCCAGCCATGGAGCGAGCTGTGGGGCATGCCAGCCCGAGGCGCTCCAATCCGGCTCAAACGTGACATTGGCACCATGGGGTGGATCTTTTTCCAGGATTTCCGTCAGCGCTTGGGCAGCCATCTTGGCGTCGCAAGTCGGTGGCAGGCGCAAGGAGAGTTTCACGGCAGTCAACGGACGCAACACGTTGCCGGCATTTTTAAGTGACGGCAGTCCGTCTGCACCGATGATGGAAAGTACAGGACGCCACGTTCGATTCAAAATAAGCTCCCTCGCGTCGTCCGAGGCGGGTTTAGCGCCATTCTGGAATGGGAACTTGTGGTACGCTGCCTTTCCTAAAACTTCCGCTGCAAAGGTAGCCTGCTCTACGCGCTTTTTGGGAATTTCCACGTAGAACGCATCGGGCAGTATTCTGCCTGTCTTATCATCTTCCAGACGACTGAGCAGGTTTCTAACGATTCGAAAGCTTGACGGTACGATACCGCTTGCATCGCCTGAGTGCACGCCTTCGGTGAGGATCTGCACGGTAAGGTTGCCGCCGACAAGTCCTCTAAGTGAGGTGGTACACCACAATTGCTCGTAGTTTCCGCAGCCCGAATCCAAGCAGATCACGAGGCTCGGCCTTCCAATGCGATCGGAAAGCAGATCGATATAGTGTGGCAAGTCATAACTGCCACTCTCCTCGCATGCCTCAATAATGACGATGCATCGCGCGTGGGGGATCTGGTGTTTCTTTAGTGCCTGAATTGCTATGAGACTCGCGAACATTGCGTAGCCATCGTCCGCTCCACCCCGGCCGTATAGTCTTTCCCCATCAAGCACCGGTTCCCATGGCCCCAAACCTTCTCGCCATCCAGTCATTTCCGGTTGTTTGTCTAGATGGCCGTAAAGTAACACGCAGTCATCGGAGTCGCTTGCGATGTCCATAAACATTAGCGGCGTCCGACCAGGCAAGCGGATCACCTCAAGGTCCATATCATCCATACCCCGCTGGTTGCACCAAGCTTCAAACTGCGCGACGGCTTTGTCTATATAGCCATGCGCCTGCCATTCGGGATCGAAAAGTGGGGATTTATTGGGGATGCGGATGTAATCGATGAGTTCCGGGACAGCAGAGGTATCCCAGCTCGGCTCGACGAACTCCTGGATCTTGGTGCTTACCACGGGCAAAGTCTACCTGTCAGAATATCGGACATCAAAATGCTCAGAGGGTTGTAATCTCCGAATTTATTGCTTATACGCAGTCGGGATACGGTTGCGCCATCGGGTTAATAACGCGGCTTTTCGATGGCGCTGTGCAAGACCTTTCTTCTGTTAAATTGCTCTTGTTTCTATTAGTCCTGTTTTTAGTCCCAAGCGTTCTTTAAGGTTTGAACTTGCGGTATCTTATACTGAATTTGAAAGTACATAATTTGTTCCTGACATTACATTTTTCCTTCAGGGGTTGGCGGCCCAAGCCATTTGAGTCGCGCTTCTAGCGACGACCGCCCAAAAGTTTTATGTAGCGTGGGAAGTGCCCGTGCTATGCACCATCGCCGAGCATGGCTTCGTATCATTGGTAATTAAAGCGTACAAAATCTCATCGTGCGGGCGCCTCAGTCATAACTGGAAGCCAATCTAGTGTACTTGAGTAACGCTGGAAACGCGGGAGGAACGGAGGGTATGTGATGTGGAGAAGTCGCTAAGGGGAAGAGCTCACGCGAGAGGGCCGTATCAACCACATATTGGCGTCGTCGCTGGCGGTACTGTACAGCTTCGAGGCGACAGGCAGCTATACGTTAGCTGTGTACGAAAGTTAGAGAAATACAAGCCAATTTTTTCCAGAAATGTTCACTTACGGAGATTTTGCCATGAACTACTTCGTCACCGGGGCTTCAGGTTTTATCGGGCGTCGATTGGTTGCCCGGCTGCTGCAACGTGGTGGAACCGTATACGTACTCATGCGAGCACGGTCACTGGATAAATTAGAGCAGGTGCGCGATATCTGGGGCGCACAGTCTGATCCCGTTGTGCCCATAGTCGGCGATCTGACGGAAGCCAGTCTCGGAGTCTCGGGAAAGGATCTCAGGAGGCTGAAAGGGAAAATCGATCATTTCTTCCACCTGGCCGGCGGATACGACCTGAACGCAGATGGGGAAAGCCAGTACATCGCGAATGTGGAAGGCACGCGCCATACACTGGAGTTTGCCGAGGCGGTGGAGGCTGGCTGTTTCCATCACATGAGTTCCATCGCCGCTGCCGGAACTTACGACGGCGTCTTTCGGGAGGACATGTTCGATGAGGCCAGCGGTCTCAACCATCCTTACTTCCGCACTAAGCATGATTCTGAGGCGCTGGTACGCCAACAGTACAATCGGCCGTGGCGTGTCTACCGGCCAGGGGTTGTCGTTGGCGATTCGCAGAGCGGTGAGGTGGACAAAATTGATGGCCCCTACTTCCTCTTTAAGCTGATCCAGAAGATACGTAAAGCTCTGCCTCCCTGGATGCCCACTATCGGTCTCGAAGGTGGGCACTGGAACCTGGTACCGGTGGACTTCGTAGTAAACGCCATGGATCATATCGCCCATCTTGATGGCCAGGATGGCCAGTGCTTTCATCTCGTTGATCCCGAACCTCACTACCTGGGTGAGGTCCTCAATATCTTCGCCCGGGCGGGTCACGCGCCGACCATGACCATTCGTCTGAATGCACGCATGTTCGGTTTTATCCCTTCTTATGTCATAGAGGGCCTGGCCAAAGTCACGCCGGTGCGTCATATCACCAAACAGATACTCCAGGACCTCGGTATTCCCAAAGAATTATTTCAGTTTATTAACAAACCGACCCGCTTTGATTGCCGGGAGACGACAAAGGCATTGCAGGGCACTGACATCAAGGTGCCGCCCTTGGAGGACTATGCCTGGAAGTTGTGGGACTACTGGGAACGCCACATGGATCCCGACCTGTTTGTCGACCGAAGTCTGAGTGGCAAGGTCGGTGGCCGCATTGTCATGGTAACTGGTAGTTCGTCGGGTATCGGCAAGGCCACGGCGCTGAAACTGGCAAGTGTCGGCGCAACCGTTCTGCTGGTGGCCCGCGGCGAGGACAAATTGCGTGAGACACTAGAGGAGATCCAGTCTGCCGGCGGCTGCGCTTACAGCTACAGTTGCGACCTGTCGGACATGGCTGCCTGCGACAAGCTGATTAAACAGGCGTTGGAAGAACACGGAGGTGTCGATTTCCTTGTGAACAATGCCGGCCGCTCAATCCGGCGTTCCATTGCCCTTTCATTTCGCCGATTCCACGATTTCGAACGCACCATGCAGCTGAACTACTTTGGTTGCCTGCGCATGACCTTGGGCTTTCTGCCCTGCATGCTGAAACAGCGGCGTGGGCATATCATTAATATCTCCTCCATTGGCGTGTTGACCAATTCACCACGATTTTCCGCTTACGTTGCCTCCAAGGCGGCACTGGACGCTTTCTCACGCTGCGCAGGTGCAGAGTTCGCCGGTGAGGGGATCTATTTCACCACCATCAACATGCCATTAGTGCGCACCCCGATGATCGCAGCTACCAAGTTGTACCAGCACGTGCCTACGATCAGTCCTGAAGAAGCGGCTGACATGGTGGTCGAAGCCATCATCTACCAGCCAAAACGAATCGTCTCACGCCTGGGGAAAGCCATGTGGGTCGCCTACGCTATTGCGCCCAAATTGCTTGAAATCGTTATGAACACTGCCTTTCGGCTGTTCCCTGATTCCGCTGCCGCTATGGGGAAGCGGGAGGAAGAGGTGGAACCGACACCGGAACAGGTGGCATTTGCTCAACTGACCCGGGGTATTCATTGGTAAGCTTTAAGCATAGACAGAATTGCGCAGTATGATAAGGAGAAAGTGGCGAGGGGTATGAAATAGCCTTCGCCAGCGGCGGGAATCGGCGCGATTTTGCACCCCGTGGATGCTAGTATCACCATTCCGCGTAGCCACGATCTTCAAACTCGATAAACGGGGGGATCACATGTATTCAGTA
>JAPUIX010000059.1 GCA_027296625.1 Gammaproteobacteria bacterium
AGCTAAGCCCTGTCTTAATGGATTCTTTCATTGATATCAGGCGTTGCTCGTAAGGCTAGACGTTACGCGACAGCCCTAGGCCAGATTTTTAGCGACAAAGTACGACATTTTGGGAATCATTCTCGTGCGTCACCAGCCAACTCTGTTGGCAGTACCGCAAGATGAACGACTGAAGCCAACTGCGTTATTTTTATTATATCGCGCATCATTGGCTTCGAATTGATATGCGCTCAATAAGGTGTGACCCTAAATATAATGGGATGAAGAATCAGTATAGCGCCGTATAGTAGCGCACTGACGATAATGATAGGCCAGCCAATTTCAACGATGTTCAAATGATTGCGGCCTGAGATGATCGCCGCAAAAGGTAAGTTTGATGTGATCTCTGCAAACTCGTTCCTTTTATCCCCTGCTTGTTTTTTACATTTTAGATCGGTCAGATAGGAGCTGACTGCCGCAAGAAGAAAAAAACCGCCGAAAAAGATCACCGACGATTTATCTCCGTTTGCGATGATATGCGATAGCGACCAGAGTACGATGCTCCATTGTACGGAATGGCGAGTAATACGCAGAATTCCGTTCACGTTGGGGCTCCTATCAATCGCCCCTCGCGTTTGGATCCCAGCGGGATGCTTCGCAGTCACGCCAGCAACCTGGAGTACGGCAGCGAAAGGCATGATGAATAGAGGGACGGTGTGTAGTGGCGGGCTTGGGAGCCATAGGAAATCGTCGTGGGAGTCTTTACGTAAGCCATGATCATACACGAGAGCGCGATGACTGAAATAACGGCATAGAGGATTAGGAAATGGGTCTCTCCCAAGCGACGCACGGTGGCAGACCGAATCGGGGCGCTTGAAAGGGCCAAGTGGCTGGTGACAAAAACAGCGGTGGACAGTCCAAGTAATGAGTACCCATGGCCCATTTGGGTGAAGAGATTAGTGATGTTGCTGAACGACGAGGACCGGGATTTCTGAGATACGTAAGACGCGTTCTGCCACACTGCCCAGTAGCAGGTGGGCAAGCCCGGTTCGGCCATGTGTGCCGATTACAATTAGATCGGCATCAAATGCCTTGGCAGCCCGTGTGATTTCGACGTAGGGGACACCTTCGGCTAACCCTGTCGTGATATTAACGCCTTCGGTGGCCGTCTGCTTGACAAATTCACTGAGTTGTTTTTCCAGGCGTTCCTCTAAGACGGTTTCAAGATCGGTCGGTGTTTCCATAACGCCGTCGGGCAACGTGGACGCGGGCAGCTGGTAGACGTGCATGGCGCGTACCTCCGCGTCGAGTCGTGCCGCAAGATCAACAGCGGTTTCAAAGGCGCGTTGCGAAGCTTTCGAAAAGTCCACTGGACTCAGGATGCGGCGATATTTGATCATGATGTTCTTCCCAAGGCCCCGCGTTTTTTGCACCCTATTGCGCGACTTTATTCATATGCTCGATTATTACTCCGCTCGACAGTACATGTGATTTTCATGTGGTTACGTGCTAGGGCAGGTGGGTTCGGTTTTAGGTGAAGCACTAGTGAAGGGTGCCTTATAAGGAGTCAAGCGGGGGGCCCGGCCTTCAGCAGAGGCATCAATTGGGTTATGTTATCGAGTGCGTCGTCTTGATGGGCAGAGGATCCATAAACGTAATCTCGCGATGTTTAGAAGCATCGGGAACAAGGTGCCCGTGTTGGCTTTGTGTGGGATGGGCCGCGGGGGCATTGCAACAAGGCTGCTACCGAGAGAAGCCTGTGCAATCGGGAAATTTACGATATCCCATTTATCGTCGGTGTACACTATTTAGGGATGAATCGGCTTCATTTAGAGTAAAGCGCGTTATGGCGAGGACACGGGTTAAAAAGGCAACGTCGCAGGCGGCCTGGGAAGCGGTGCAAAACAATGCACGGGCAGTGATTCTCGATGTGCGCACCACAATCGAATACCGGTATGTCGGTCACCCCATCGGGGCAGTTCATGTGCCATGGCAGGAGGCTCCAGGATGGCAAATCAACGGAACTTTTGTCACCGAAGTACGGAATGCTCTACGGGCGCGTAGTGGCGACGGCGAAGAGATCGAAACGATGCCGGTGTTTACTATCTGTCGAAGCGGTAAGCGCTCGCTCGCGGCTGGAGAGGAACTCGCGATGCACGGATTCAAGGAGGTATACAACATCGAGGAAGGGTTCGAGGGGGACTTAGACGAAGGCAAGCATCGAAGCAGCATCAACGGTTGGCGTTTCCGCGGTATGCCGTGGGAACAAACCTAACCGGACGCCTACGGCACGACTTAGGCTGGCCGCGCACAGGATGCGAAGACAGCGCTTGGAACAACATGTGCGGTCGATCCCGAGTAGACGCAAGCCGCCTGCAAGCTTAGCTTCGGATTGATGATTGGCCTCTTGCAACGGGTTAGTTGCGCATCGGTCGAGATCGAGGGTGAGGTGGTTGGTGTGATTGCAGCTGGCCTTGTCGTGTTTCTGGGGGTCGAAAAAGGGGACGGGGAAGCGCAAGCAAATCGCCTCCTCGAGCGTCTCTTGGGTTACCGTGTCTTTACTGATCACGAAGGCAAGATGAACCGCAGTTTGAAGGACATTGATGGCGGACTCCTCCTGATACCGCAATTCACGTTGCCGGCTGACACTAAGAAGGGAATGCGGCCGAGCTTCACGCCAGCAGCCGAGCCCACAGTTGGTAAGCACCTGTTTGACTACGTCGTTCGGCGCGCACACGCACAACACGCTAATGTGGCATACGGCCGCTTCGGCGCCCACATGCAAATCACCCTCACGAACGACGGGCCGGTGACATTTTGGCTTCACGCCCCGCCCACTGCATCTGAGTCAGCCGTACCAAAGTGATTCGGGGGGTTTTGAACGGAAGTGGTTATAGCCAATCTCTTGATGTTAGAAACGCGTCGTAGAGGTCCATCTCGGGTGTATTTGGCTCCGGCTTCCAGTTATAGCGCCACTTCACCACGGGTGGAAGCGACATGAGAATCGACTCAGTACGACCACCGGTCTGGAGCCCAAACAATGTGCCGCGATCATAGATCAAGTTGAATTCCACATAGCGTCCGCGTCGGTAGAGTTGAAAGTCACGTTCCCGTTCTCCGTATGGGGTATCCTTACGGCGTTCAACGATCGGCATGTATGCTGGCACAAAGTGGTCTCCGACGCTTCGGGCGAATGCAAAGCAGCGTTCGAAACCCCACGAGTTAAGGTCATCAAAGAAGAGTCCACCGATACCTCGCGGTTCACTGCGGTGGCGAATATAAAAGTAGTCATCACACCATTTTTTATATTTGGCATAGACATCCTCTCCGAAGCGTGCGCAGGCATTATGGGCGATTTTGTGCCAATGTCGCGCGTCTTTTTCGAAACCGTAATAAGGAGTGAGATCAAAGCCGCCGCCGAACCACCAATGTGGAACCGTGTCTGTTTTCTCTGCGATCAGGAAACGCACATTGGCATGCGAGGTTGGCACATAAGGATTTTTTGGATGGATAACTAATGACATACCCATTGCGTGGTAGCTATGGCCAATAAGATCGGGCCGCTCCGCCGTGGCCGATGGAGGAAGCGTTTTCCCCTGCACATGGGAAAAATTGACGCCGATCCGCTCGAACACCTCTCCATCTGCCAAGACACGGCTACGGCCACCGCCACCTGCTTCGCATTGCCACTGGTCTTCCATGAAGCGACTGCTATGCTCTATCTTTTTGATGGCGTGACAAATGCTCTCCTGCAGGTCGACGAGATATGAGTGTACGGCGTCGATGTCGATGGTATCCATTTCAACCTGCAACTAATAAACAACCGCACTTGGTTTTACCGGCCATGTGAACAGGGTATCCTATTTATGCGAATGTTTGCAGGATTGACAATATGAGTAACCGTAGCGCGCGCGTTAAGCGCGAAACGAAAGAAACCCAGATCGAGGTGACGGTTGGGATTGACGGTAAGGGGTCGTCAACCATCGACACAGGGATCCCTTTTCTCGATCACATGCTTGATCAGGTTGCCCGTCACGGCATGATGGATTTGACGGTTCATGCACAGGGTGACCTAAAAGTTGACGCCCACCACACTGTGGAGGACGTTGGGATCACTTTGGGGCAGGCGTTGCTCCAGGCCCTTGGTGGAAAAAAGGGAATCCGGCGCTACGGGCATGCCTATGTGCCGCTCGATGAGGCACTGTCACGCGTGGTTTTGGACTGTTCAGGCCGCCCCAGTATGGCTTATAACGTGACGTTTCCGCGGGCACGTATCGGTAACTTTGATGTTGATCTGCTACGCGAATTTTTTCAGGGGTTCGTAAACCACGCGCTGGTGACATTACACATTGACACGCTTCGGGGACGTAACGCCCATCATATCGCTGAGACCTTATTTAAGGCCTTTGGTCGTGCGCTGCGCATGGCGTTGGAAATCGATCCGCGTTCCGAAGGGGCCCTCCCGTCGACCAAAGGCAGTCTCTAGACGACTCATTTCGCTATCCATGAAGTCCGTTGCCGTTCTAGATTATGGCGGAAGCAACCTCCGATCGGTCGCCAAAGCCCTGGAAACCGTTGCTGGTGGCGCACATCAAGTCATTGTGAGCGATGCCGCGCAAGGGATCCTCGGTGCTGACCGGGTCGTGTTTCCGGGTCAGGGCGCCATTGGGGATTGCATGGATCGGCTAAGAGGGTTGCAGCTCGATGCGACGCTGCGCGAATGCGTCGCCAGCAAGCCGTTTCTCGGCATCTGCCTCGGCTTACAGACGCTCATGGAAGAGAGCGAGGAAGATGGAGGGACGCAAGGGCTCGGGATATTCCGCGGAACCGTCGTGCGTTTTCCCAATGACCTAACGGATCCCAGCACAAGGGGACGTCTCAAGATCCCACACATGGGCTGGAATCAGGTAAATCTACATAGCAATCATGCGCTTTTGCGGGGGATAGCATCTGGCACACGCTTCTATTTTGTGCACAGCTATTATGTTCAGCCAACGGCGGAGGTTATGGTAGCGAGTACCACTTATGGGGTCGACTTTGCATCCGCCGTGGCCAGAGACAATGTCTTCGCGGTGCAGTTTCACCCTGAGAAAAGTCAGAATGCGGGTCTTACGCTGCTTTCCAATTTTCTGAAGTGGAACCCATAAAGGATCAATAAAGTGGTCTTCAATTTGTTGTATCACGAGTAATAGCACGAAAGCCGATGTCTCGCCGGCAGAACATGCCTTCCCAAAAAATCGAATCGATTGTCTTATAGGCCCGCCGCTGTGCTGAGGTGATCGTCTCGTTCATTGCACATACGCATAGTACACGACCACCCGCGGTAACGACCTGACCGTCACTCATGGCTGTGCCGGCGTGGAAGATCTTGACGCCATCAGTGCAACCGTCATTTAATCCGTGGATTGAAATGCCTTTACGAATGCTCCCGGGATAGCCTTTCGACGCAAGTACCACACCAAGTGCGACACGTGGATCCCATTCGACACTTTGCTTTCCGAGTCGGTTATCAAGTGCGGCGTCACAGAGTTCCACGAGATCGGATTTCAGGCGCATCATAATCGGTTGTGCCTCCGGATCCCCAAAACGGCAGTTGAACTCGAGTACCTTGGGTGATCCGTCGGGCATGATCATCAACCCGGCATAGAGAAAACCGATATAGCGGCAGCCCTCCTGGGCCATGCCGCGAACCGTAGGGCGGATCACCTCGTGCATAATCCGCTCGTGCACTTCCGCCGTGATGATGGGTGCAGGCGAGTAGGCGCCCATACCGCCAGTATTCGGCCCTTGATCGCCGTCATCCCTGGGCTTGTGATCCTGGGAGCTGGCGAGCGGCAGAATCTGTTCGCCGTCGGTCATGACGATAAAACTTGCTTCCTCACCCTCGAGGAATTGTTCAATCACCACCCGGCGCCCAGCGTCGCCGTAGGCCTTGCCTGACAACATGTTAGTTGCTGCGTCGATGGCATCAGCTTCATCTTCGGCGATAATGACCCCTTTGCCAGCGGCGAGGCCGTCCGCTTTGATTACGATGGGGGCACCCTGTTGGCGGATGTAGTGAATGGCGTCGTTAACGTCGCTAAAAGTTTCCGCGGCGGCCGTTGGGATCCCATGCCGGGAGAGAAAGCCCTTGGCATAGGCTTTGGATCCTTCCAGCAAGGCGGCTGCCTTATGTGGACCAAAGCAGCTTAACCCCAGCGCTTCGAAGGCATCGACTATGCCAGCGACGAGGGGGGCTTCAGGGCCGACGATGGTGAAATCGATCGCGTGCCCGCTGGCAAAGCGTGCCAGAGCCTCAATGTCATCTGCCGCGATGGCGACATTTTCAACCTTGGATTCACGCTCGGTGCCGGCGTTGCCGGGCGCGACAAAAACCGTATCAACACGAGGGGACAAGGATGACTTCCACGCAAGGGCGTGCTCGCGTCCTCCACCGCCAACGATCAGCACCTTCACCTCTGCAAACGCCTTTCAATGCCGAAAATGGCGCATATCGGTAAATACCATGGCGACATTGTGCTCATCGGCTGCGTTAATGACATCCTCATCGTTTCGTGAGCCCCCAGGCTGGATAATCGCAGTGATGCCGAGTTTAGCTGCGGTCTCAATGCCGTCGCGAAATGGAAAGAAGGCATCTGAGGCCATGACCGAACCTTTGACGTTCAATCCCTCGTCTTCTGCCTTAATTGCCGCGATTCGGACACTATAGATCCTGCTCATTTGCCCGGCACCGATCCCGATGGTACGGGAATTCTTGGCGTAAACGATGGCATTGGACTTCACAAATTTGACCACCTGCCATGCGAAGTACAAATTTTCCTGTTCCTCGTTGGTCGGCGCCCGGTTGGTGACGGTCCTTAGGTCCTCCATGCGCACCAGCTCATCGTCCCGATCCTGGACGAGTAGCCCACCGTTAACGCGTTTGTAGTCCCAATGCTGCTGAGTCTGGGTGTCCCAAGCGCCAGTCACCAAGACACGAATGTTTGGCTTTTTAGAAAGTATCGGTCGCGCATCATCTGTAATCGACGGCGCAATGATGACCTCGACAAACTGGCGCTCGAGGATCGCGTGCGAAGTCTCTGCGTCCAGGGCCCGGTTAACAGCGATGATGCCGCCAAATGCCGATGTCGGATCAGTCGCATAGGCCCCTTCATAGGCTTCAAGCACGCTGTTACCGAGGGCCACACCGCAAGGATTCGCATGTTTGACAATGACGCACGCGGGGCGTTCTTGGAAGGATTTCACACACGCCAAGGCTGCATCAGAATCAGCAATGTTGTTATACGAGAGTGGCTTCCCTTGGATCAGTTCGGCACTCCCTAGGGTACCCGGGTCCGGGGCGAGTTCTCCGTAAAAAGCGGCCTTTTGATGGGGGTTTTCGCCGTAGCGTAGATCCAAGCGTTTATTGAATTGAGCCGTATAGGTCCGCGGAAAGTGGACATGGCGGCCGTTGTCACAAAGTCTCCCGAGGTAATTGGCAATAGCCGCGTCGTAGCGCGCCGTACGTTCAAATACCTTGGCTGAGAGGGAAAATCGCAGGGCGTCGCTAATCATACCATCGTTAGTTTCGAGTGCTTGCAGCACGCGAGGGTAGTCAGCGGGATCGGCAACGACGGTTACCCAAGCGTAATTCTTGGCAGCGGCGCGTAACATCGTCGGTCCACCAATATCAATGTTTTCGATGGCTGTGCTTAGGTTGCAGTTCTCTTCTGCAACGATGTTCTCAAACGGATAGAGGTTGACTACAAGTAGATCGATCGGCTCGATGCCATGCTCTTGCATGATGGCGTCGTCTACTCCGCGCCTCGCCAAGAGTCCGCCGTGTATTTTAGGGTGTAGGGTTTTGACGCGGCCGCCCATAACCTCGGGGAAGCCGGTGTAATCAGACACCTCAACGACCTTGATTCCATGCTCAGTGAGCAGCTTTGCTGTCCCACCGGTCGAGAGAATCGTGATCGCTGCCTGCGATAGGCCGCGGGCGAAGTCAACGATACCAGTCTTGTCCGAGACGCTGATGAGGGCGCGATTGATCTTTGGCATGTGCTCCGCTAAGCCCTGTGCACTGGATTTGGGGGTTCAATTCAGGCGCGGCTAACAAATCGAATGTGTCAGTCGCCGGAAAGAATCCGTCACCTGCCATTTTGAGCTTGGCATGGGACGGGATCAACTAGGATTTAATTAAGTCCGTATTTCGCGAGTTTCTTTCGGAGCGTGCCGCGATTGATACCTAGAAGCTCTGCCGCCTTTGTGATATTGCCATCGGTATGTTGGAGGACGACGCTGAGTAAGGGTTCCTCAACCTCTGAAATGACGAGCTGATACAGGTCGCAGGGAGTGTGGCCATCCAAATCGTTGAAGTATAGCTCCATGGCATTCTGCACACATATACGCAAGGGGTCCTTACGTCGTTCACGTTCGGGTAGCCTGGTCGTCCTTTCGTAGACCCGGCGCTTTTTGCGTGCGCTCTTTTTTCTCATGCTGCCATGCGCCCAGCGAACATCATGCCAACAAACTTCCAGACGATAGGCGATCGCTTACAAACCTCATCAGTTTGATCGACCACAAGACAGTTGGGATGAACCGCTCTATGGTGCTGCATGCCCAATAATAGAAAATCGGAGGAGACCGTCCTCGACACGGCCGCACTCTTAAGGAAGACCTGACGTAACTGTTGGTAAAGCTGGTCGATTATGGCCGCCATTGGCGCCAGCAGAAATTTGTTATAAAACAACCGGGCTCACTTCGCACCTTGCGACCGCAATGACTTTCTTACTTGGCGGTTAGGAGCGAGACTGCATAATAACTACAATTCGAATTGGATGAAAGACCGTTGGTGAAGGCAACCATAGATTCTGTGAACTAGATCACAGAATGGGAACGGTGGATGTCGAGCGGGTTTTGGTGGGTTATTAGAGAAACTTGAATTCGAAGCTGACTGCACCTTTTGTTGTACCGGTAACTTCCAGGACGATATGAACCGGCGTATCAGGTTCCATGCCAGCTGCTAGGTCAATACTCGTGTCCAGATATTCCTGAGGTTTAAATCTACCCATGGCGATCGTCCGGCCCGCGGTATCGAATAATGCAAGCTGCACGACAGGAAAGGGCTGGTTGTATTTCGCCTCGTTGACAAGGGTTGCGTTCACCAGCAATGTCTTTTCGTATTTTGGGTGAACTCGTACATCGCGGTTAAGAACCTTGATTGCTGATGGAGCGCGCTGAGTCCACAATTCACAACGGATCATGACGCAGGCCTCTTGTGCCCATGGGCGCAGCGTCGGGAAACGCTGCAGCAATGAATCGCGGTTGAACCAAGCGAATTGCCCTGCGAAAAGGATAGTAAGGAAAAGCGCCGCGAGCCCCCATGCCAACCGTGGCGCACCATTGTCTGCATGGGCGATATGACTGATTTCGGCGCGCAGGACGTAGGGGATCTCATCCTCACCCTCTTTTTCATTTTTGCGGGCTGCGCCTTCGGCGTTCGGGTGGTACGGCACAGTTGCCTTGACCCCTAGTGGCGAAACGGAGGGTGCCCCGGGGGCTGGCATGGGCTTGGCTTCACTGGGTTCTGGTCGGATTACTTCGGAATCGTCATCCCCGGCTTTGGGAGACGTGATTGTGGGATCATCGATGATCTGCTCGGACGGCTCGGTGACGGTGGAATCCTCGGCCTCATCCTGCAGGGACTCCAAGGCGTTGAACGGCTCGTAGCAGGAGCCGCAGCGAACCTGCCCGTGTGCTGCACGAAGTTGCGGGGCACCAACGCGGAACAATCTCATGCAATGCGGACACCGAGTATACATGGTTCAAAATTGTATGGGGCAGGAAGCACCGTACGCGTCGTGGGGTGGCCTCCTGATCACGCCTTCGTTGGGCCGTAAAGCATCGTGACGCCACCTATTACCGGGTTCGATCATGCTATACCACGACCGCTTAGTGGCCAACAGGGCATTTCCCCCTCGACGCGACGTAGCAGAATCCTCTTTATGCGTTATTCTGTGCCGAGCATTTTTTCCAAGTAATGAATGTCGACTCCACCGGCAAGGAACGTAGCATTGGAGAATATGCGCTGATGTAGTGGGATATTTGTGTCGATCCCATCGATAAGGATTTCAGTCAAGGCGGTCGTCATGCGTGCCAACGCGAGGGGGCGTGTTTCTGCATGGGCAATGAGTTTGCCGATCATGGAGTCGTAGTATGGTGGCACGGTGTAGCCTTGATAGACATGTGTATCTACTCGAATTCCAGGTCCACCCGGGAGATGAAAATGACTGATCGTCCCTGGTGACGGTATGAATGTGTCCGGGGTTTCAGCATTGATGCGGCATTCGATGGCATGTCCTCGGATCTCAATATCGGTTTGCCGATACGATAGCCGCTCCCCGCTCGCAATTCGCAGTTGCTCCTTTACGATATCGACACCCGTGACCATTTCTGTCACGGGATGTTCCACCTGTAAGCGGGTATTCATCTCTATGAAGTAAAAATCACCGTCCTGATACAGGAATTCGAAAGTTCCGGCGCTCCGGTAGCCAATAGCAAGACAAGCCTCAACACATCGTTTCCCAATCCGGCTCCGTAGTTTGCTGCTGATGCCGGGAGCAGGGGCTTCTTCAATAATTTTTTGATGGCGTCTCTGCATAGAGCAGTCACGTTCGCCTAAATGGATCACATGCCCGTCGTCGTCTGCCAGTACCTGCACTTCAATGTGTCGTGGTGCGTCGAGGAACTTTTCCATATACACCACATCGTTGCCAAAAGCTGCGGCTGCCTCGGCGCGGGTTACCGATATGGCATTACGGAGGGTAGCTTCACTGTGGACGACACGCATTCCCTTCCCACCACCACCACCTGTTGCCTTAATGATCACGGGGAAACCAATATTTCTTGCAACACGCGCGTTCTCTTCCATGTCGTCGCTTAATGGCTTGTCGGAACCCGGGACACAACGAATACCTGCTCGCTGCATCGTCGCGATGGCGGAGACCTTATCTCCAATGAGACGAATGGTCTCTGGACGCGGCCCGACGAAGATGAATCCACTTTGCTCTACGCGTTCTGCAAAGTCAGCGTTCTCAGCCAAAAATCCGTAGCCAGGATGAATCGCCACTGAGTCTGTTACTTCCGCGGCGCTGATAACTGCTGGGATGTTTAGATAGCTGTCGCTCGGCGTCGGGGGCCCGATACACACCGATTCATCTGCTAGACGAACATGTTTCTGGTCGCGGTCAGCGGATGAGTGGACTGCAACCGTCTTGATGTTGAGCTCACGGCAGGCGCGCAATATGCGCAGGGCGATCTCGCCACGGTTGGCTATTACAACTTTGTCGAGCATGACTACTCGGCAGAAATCGGCGCAGTGGGGTTGCGTGTGTTGGCCGGCGAGACAGGGGAGGGTTTAGAGGTAAGCAAAGGGCCCGCGAGCTGAAACATAGGCGTTCCAATCTGCCGATTAGGTGACGATAAATAGGGGCTGCTCAAATTCAACGGGCTGAGCATTCTCTACCAGAACTGCTGATATTGTGCCGCTTACGTCGGCTTCGATTTGGTTCATCATTTTCATGGCCTCGATGATGCAGAGCACGTCGCCTTCCGACACAGTTTGGCCTACCTCGACGAATGGCGGGTTTTCTGGGAAGGCTGCTCGAAAAAAGGTCCCGACCATCGGCGCGGTCACAACATGTCCCTCACGCGCGTGCGGTGCGGTCGTCGCCGACAGGCGTTCTTCGACACCTCCGGGAGCCGGTTCAGAGGGGCTCGGCGAGTGTGCCGCAGGACGAGCCGGCTCCTCAGGTACCTGTACGATGGTTTGTACGGGGGCATGCGTGCTGTGCCGGCTTATCCGCACCGACTCTTCGCCTTCGTGGATTTCGATCTCGGCGATCCCCGACTCTTCAAGTAACTCAATGAGCTTCTTAACTTTTCGGATGTCCATGCTGGGTTTTGAAGCAGCTAACTTTTGTTTTGTATCTGTTGCAGGGCTGCTTGGAACGCAAGCTCATAGCCCAAGGCGCCCAGGCCGCTAATGACGCCAACGGCGATGTCGGAAAGGTAAGAGTGACGTCGAAAGGGTTCTCGAGCGTACACGTTGGAAAGGTGAACCTCAATGAACGGGATCTTCACCGCAAGCAGGGCATCGCGCATGGCAATGCTGGTGTGGGTGAGGGCCCCTGGATTGATAATGATGAAGGCCGTGCTATCCCCTCTCGCGCCATGAATGCGCGCGATCAACTCGTGCTCTGCATCGCTCTGATAACAGGTGATCGTATGCCCAGCGGATTCAGCCAACGTAGCGAGGCGTTGGTTAATGGCTTCCAAGGTTACGGTGCCGTATACCTCCGGCTCCCGCTCGCCAAGCAGGTTGAGATTTGGACCGTTGAGTACCAATAGGCGTGCCATCAGACCTTCCCCCCGCCGCACATTTCTTGGAGATCAGCGCAGTTACCGACAAGTTAACAGATCAATACCCGGAGTTCGAGGATAATTTGTGCCCGCTCGGGGGTTGCTCAAACCTATAATAACGCCTCAATGACGGCCACAGCCTCTGCCCTGGAGAGTTGCCCTCGTTTGGTAAACACAATACGTCCAGTGCGGTCAATGATGGCGGTATAGGGCAACGCGCCAATGTCGTTACCAAAGATCTTGGCAAGACGAATGGCGTCTTGTTCGCCTATCAATATGGGATAGTTGATCCCGAAGCGGTCAATAAAATCCTTAACGTTGTCGAGATCATCGATGGCGACACCCACAAATTGGAGGCCTTGTGCTCCATATTGTGTCTGTAAATCAATGAATTCTGGTATTTCTTCGAGACAGGGCGGGCACCACGTGGCCCAGAAGTTAACGGCCAGAACCTTCCCGTCCCACTCGGCGACGTTGCGCGGGATAGCCTCGATATCGGGCAAGGTGAAGTCCGGTCGCTGTGTGCCTTCGGTGGCACGCATTGCGAGTGAGGTTAAAGGCGGGGCAGCGCGCCCCGGTGGTGAGGGCGATCCGTGCGTTAGTCGGTCATGCAGATAATAGCCCGCCAAACCCGACAGCAGCATCAAGAATGCGCCGGCGAGGACTAGGGCCCCCCCTTTCATGGAGCAAGCGCTTTTTTCGCGTGATCACGAAAGGCATCGGGTCCGACAAAACCCACCAAGCGATAGGGGCGGCGTTCCACGGCGTCGCGGTCATAGAAGAGGATTGCTGGCGGTCCGAATAGCTGCAATTGCCTCAACAAGGATCGATCAACCTCGTCGTTTGCCGTGACGTCTGCTTTGAGCAGCACGGCATCCGCCAGCGCGTTTTGCACGCCGCGATCGGCAAACGTGTATTTCTCTAATTCCTTGCAGGCAACACACCAGTCCGCGTAGAGATCCAGCACTGCCGGCCTCTGTCGCGCCTTGGCCTTAGCTAATTCTTCTTTCAGGGCTGGCAGGCCCTTCACCTCAGTGAATACAGGGAGGGTCTGTAGATTTCTGCTTTCCCCCGATAGCAGGGCTATTCCGGTGAGTGGTTTGAGTACGTCGCGACCGCCGCCGGCGGCCGCGAGCACGAGCACCACACCGTAGACAAGTATCACAAGCCCAATGCCTTTCCAAAGGCGGCGCCAGCCAGAGACCGTGCGCTCGAGACTGTCTAATGCACCCATGTACACGGCCGACACCGTGAGCAGTAGGGCCCACAACAGCAGGGTAACCGATCCAGGTAGCACGCGTTCCATGAACCAGATCGCCACACCCAGTAACACCACGCCGAAGATGGGCTGGACGATCTCCGTCCAGTGACCCGCTTTCGGCAGGAGCTTACCAGCTGATGTACCGACGATGAGCAGTGGGATCCCGAATCCCAATCCCATGGCGAATAAGGCCGCTCCTCCCAATAGCGCGTTACCGCTCTGGCTCATATACAGCAGTGCCCCCAACAGCGGTGGGGCAACGCAGGGCCCGACGATAAGGGCGGAGAGAAATCCCATGATGGCCGCTCCGTGCAGGGTGCCCCGATCCTGATGTTCGCTGATGCCCCGAAGGCGACTCTGAATACTGCTCGGCACCTGCAATTGATAAAAACCGAACATGGACAGCGCAAGGGCGATAAAGATGGCACTAAATGTCACCAACACCCAGGGATTTTGAAAAAGCGCCTGCAGGTTATTTCCTGATAGACCGGCAATGATTCCGATCCCGGCATAGGTAATTGCCATTGCCAACACATAGACCAGCGACAGCCTGAACGCCTTGCCTGTGGTCATTCCCTCGCCGTGACCAACGATGACCCCTGACAAAATGGGTATCATCGGGAAGACGCAGGGTGTGAACGCGAGCAGCAGCCCAAAGCCAAGGAAAGTCAGAAGCGTGAGAAACGTGCTTCCGTTGGCCAGCATACGCACGATCCCTTGCTGCTCGGAGATAAAGCCTTGATCCATGGCGTTGGATGGCTGAGGTTGCGCCGCCGCGGCCGGGGTGATCCAGGAATCGAGCAGCAACGAAAATACCTTGGTGATCGGGGGATAGCAAATGCCGTCCTCGGCGCAGCCCTGGTAACTGAGTTCCAATTCAATCTCAGCAGCGTCTGGCTTGGGCCGCATCAACGGCAACTTAATCTCAGCCGCGCCGCGGATGATTTCCACCCGTCCAAAGGTCGGATCGTGTTTGGATTCGCCAACGGGTATGGCAATCTCTTGGAGTGCCACACCGGCTCCTCTGACCGCGAATTTGAATTTATCCCGATACAGGTAATAACCATCGGCGATCTGCCAGTAGGTGATGACGGTGGTCGGATCGTCGAGAATGGCGGTAACGACGAAGGCTTCGTCTGGATTGAGAAATTCCTGCGAGGTCGAACCGAGATCGAGCCCCTTTCCAAAGGGCCCGAAACCTTGAAGCAACCGATCCGCAGGTGCTGGCGCGTCTTCGGTGGCGGGGTTGACGGCGAGGCGATTGAATGCAGCGTTGTTAGGCGACGACTCTTCGCCCAAGGCCAGATCGTGACCAAGCAGCACTAAAGATGAGATGAGTAGGGTGATTAAGGGTTTCATCGGCTAGTGCTTGTGACCTCATCAATCCAGGAAAGATAGCCCGCTAAACCTGCCTTGATAGGGACTGCGATAATCTCCGGAAGTTCATAGGGGTGTTGGGCCAAAATGGCACGTTCAACCTCCGGATAAAGGTCGAGTCGGGTCTTGATCAAAAGCACATGTTCATCCGAGGCCTCGACGCGGCCTTTCCACCAAAATATAGAATGTGCTGCGAGAATATTCACGCAGGCGGCGTGTCCCGCTTCGACGAGATTTTGCGCTATTTTCTTGGCGGTAATAGACCCGGGACAGGTGTTCAATACAAGAAGATGTTCGCGATCAGGATTCATACGGTCCCCCTTCAGATAGCGGGTAATAGCCGCTGTTGTTACGCATTTTGCCAACTCAACTGTTAATAAGCTACGGCGGGGACAGTCCCACCACATTAACCCCGTGCTTTCATCCCGTATCGACCGTCAATATCCTGCACCCCTCGCGAGCGACGCCCGGTTCGGCCCTGCTTTAGTTATAAACGATGCCCGGCTTGAATGTGTTCTTGCTCCTGTTTGTGCTAGTCCCACGGGTCGAGCCCTATAGGCTCGTGACAGTGGGCCGTTCACCACGGAATGCAGGCTGGACCGGGTGTGTCGGAGGATGTAGAAGTCCTCGAAGGCGAGTTCTGGGAGGAGGATCGCTATAAACCCCTTGCTCCGAGCTTTGTCCGCGACCCTGCGGGCGCGGCTTGACAGTCCCGGGTTCCTCTCTATAATTGGCACTCACCATGGGAGAGTGCTAACAGCCTCGGCACCAATCCAATCGATACGAAATTTGACCATTAGGAGGTAACTCGATGAATATTCGTCCTTTGCATGATCGCGTGATGGTCAGGCGAATAGAGGAAGACCGCACCAGTGCGGGTGGCATCGTGATCCCGGACACGGCGGCTGAGAAGCCTGTTCGTGGAGAGGTCATTGCTGCGGGTCCAGGGAAGATCTTGGAGAACGGTGATATCCGTCCTATGGATGTCAAGGTTGGGGAGAAGATCCTGTTCGGCAAATACTCAGGCACCGAAGTGAAGGTCAACGGCGAGGATATCCTGGTGATGCGCGAAGAAGACATCATTGGCATCATCGATGAGTGATTGACGCCAACGATACCAACTAACAGACGACCTAATTTATAACGAGGAATTGAACATGAGTGTTAAAGAATTACGATTCAGCGACGATGCACGTCACCGCATGCTGAAGGGCGTCATTGCCCTGTCGGATGCGGTGAAGGTCACGCTTGGGCCGAAGGGCCGGAATGCCGTGCTCGAGAAGAGCTTTGGCGCGCCGACTGTGACCAAGGACGGCGTCTCCGTCGCGAAGGAGATCGAATTGAAGGATCGTTTCGAGAATATGGGAGCCCAGATGGTCAAGGAAGTCGCCTCGAACACGTCTGACGAAGCGGGTGATGGAACCACCACGGCAACGGTACTTGCGCAATCCATCCTGACAGAAGGGATGAAGGCCGTAGCCGCTGGGATGAATCCGATGGATCTAAAGCGCGGCGTCGATAAGGCTGTGGTGGTGACCGTGGCAGAGCTTAATAAGCTGTCGAAACCTTGTGAGGATGATAAGGCCATTGCCCAAGTTGGCACCATCTCCGCCAACTCTGACACTGCCATCGGCAACATTATTGCAGAAGCCATGGGTAAAGTGGGCAAGGAGGGCGTGATTACGGTTGAAGAGGGATCGGGGCTGGATAATGAGCTGGAAACCGTTGAGGGAATGCAGTTCGACCGTGGCTATCTTTCTCCGTACTTTATAAATAATCAACAGTCAATGAATGTCGAACTCGAAGACCCATACTTTTTGGTGCACGACAAGAAGATCTCCAACATCCGTGATCTCCTGCCGATCCTGGAAAACGTTGCGAAGGCCGGTAAATCGATGCTGGTCATCTGCGAAGACGTTGAGGGCGAGGCGCTAGCGACGTTGGTCGTCAACAACATCCGGGGTATTGTCAAGGTTGCAGCTGTTAAGGCACCGGGTTTTGGCGATCGTCGCAAGGCGATGCTGGAGGATGTCGCGGTCCTCACCGCCGCTACCGTCATCTCTGAAGAAGTGGGCTTGAGCCTTGAGAAGGCCAGTCTTGATGATCTGGGCACAGCCAAGCGTGTGGTGATCACCAAGGAAGATACGACTATCATTGGTGGCGCTGGTAAGAGGGCGGACATTGAAGGGCGTATTCAGCAGATCCGGAAGCAAATCGAAGAGTCGACTTCCGATTATGACAAGGAGAAGCTTCAGGAACGGCTCGCTAAGCTGGCGGGTGGCGTCGCTGTTGTCAAAGTGGGGGCGCCGACTGAAGTGGAGATGAAGGAGAAGAAAGCACGTGTAGAAGATGCCCTTCACGCAACCCGCGCGGCCGTAGAGGAAGGCGTTGTGCCGGGTGGCGGTGTCGCCTTTGTCCGAGCATTGCCCGCCCTAAATAAGCTTAAGGGAGATAATCACGATCAAGATATGGGCATCAATATCCTAAAGCGCGCAGTTGAAGAACCGCTTCGCCAGATTGTGGAAAATGCGGGCGATGAAGCCGCTGTGATTCTTAACACGGTGAAGGAAGGCAAGGATAACTTTGGCTACGATGCGGCTACGAGGGAATTTGGTGATATGCTCGAGCTGGGGATCCTGGACCCCACCAAGGTGACGCGTATCGCGCTCCAGAACGCAGCGTCCGTGGCTGGTCTGATGATCACCACGGAAACGATGGTGGCTGAGGCGCCGAAGGAGGACAAGTCTGTCCCCGGGGCCCCGGGCATGGGCGACATGGACATGATGTAGGCAACTTGTCTGCCAAATTATGGCCAGTAAGCCCCGTCTATCATGGCGGGGCTTATTTTTTGGGGAGGCACCTCATGTTAGGGGCCGACTGCGTGTATGCGTTACCACCCTGCCTCTATCCCTTGCATGTCATGGACGAATTGCGCAGGCAATCGGCACATCGGGCAAACTGAGTTTGCACTTTGCTATTTTGCAGGCACCAACCGCGCCGCCGCTTCCAGTTTGTATGATCGATCCTAACTAATGAAGAAGTTGACACCTGAACAGAAAGATGAGCTGATCAATTACATTTCTGGGTTCGTCACTGACGTAAACGCAAGCGCATTGATCAGATCTTGGAAAGGCGCACGCGCTATCTGACGGTGGTGCTTGGGGACATAGTTCAGATCCACAATGCGAGCGCCGTAGTACGTTCATGTGAGTGCTTTTGTGTATAAGATCTTCATGTAATCGAAGAGCGCAACGTTTTCCGAATCAACCCTGATATTACCGTCGGTGCATCAAAATGGATCTCAATCAAGTGCTATTCGTCGGGTGATGGGGCGGCCACGCAAACATGTCTTGAGGGGTTAAAAGCGAGGGACTATCGTATTGGGGCCATGATCCCCCGGAAGGATGCCACCCCCATAAAAGAACTGTCGTTAGATCAGAAGGTTGCGTTATGTTTTGGTACGGAGGAAGACGGCCTGAGGGAGGGGGCCCATTCGCTTGCCGATATTTTTGTCGCCATTTCTATGGTTGGATTCACACAAAGTTTTAATCTCTCTGTGAGTGTGGCGTTATCTTTATTTGTGCTGAGCGATCGACTTTACGGTTCTAGGATAAACTGGCATCTATCTGAAAATGAGAAAAGGGACGTGAAGATTAAATGGCTTCCAAAGGCTGCTTCCCACGGAGATGAGTTGGTGAAAGGCTTCTTAAATGAAAGGGGGCTCAATGTAACTGGTTAAGGGCATGGGGCCCTTTATTGTTGTTGGGATCATGGGGCAGTGCGCTGCTCTTGCTGGGGCACGCTTTTTTTGAACGTCGCAATCATCTGTTTCTTAGCTTGTCGTTTTATTTCGACTTAACCCGGATCTTGTCTGATCAACACAAGCAAGACGCTGATGTGTAGAGGACGCTAAAAGCATGGTGAAGAAGAAGATGGCAACGGCAAAAAAGAAACGCCATAAAACTCGGGCAAAGAAAAGTATGGCTGAACGGGCTGATGCCCATGCGCTATATGAACAAGCTGTTCAGTGTGTTGAAGCGGATATCGACTTCGTCGAAGGGACATTTCAAAGACTTCGCGGTCGCAAGGCCCATTCGTTGCGGGAGGATTTTTGTGGAACCGCGAATGCCGCGTGGGAGTGGGTGCGACGACGTAGCGGGAATACGGCAATCGGTGTCGATCTGAATCAAGGGGTTTTAGATTGGGGCATGGCCCACCATATTGCCAAGCTGCCCCCTCGGGCGGCGAACCGCATAAAACTCATCAGAGACGATGTCATGACAGTCAGGACCGCGCTTGTGGACGCGGTGCTTGCCATGAACTTCAGTTACTGGGTCTTCAAGGAGCGGAGTGCCATGCGGCGATACTTTCGGCGAGTCGGCAGCAGCTTGGTGAAGGATGGGATCCTGTATCTGGATGCGTTTGGTGGTTATGAGGCTTTTACTGTGTTACGGGAGCGAACAAAGCAGGATGGCTTTACCTATATTTGGCATCAGGCAGACTACAATCCCATAAGCGGTGACATCCTGTGCCACATCGATTTCAAATTTGAAGATGGCTCGGTTCTGAAGCGGGCTTTTACCTACGATTGGCGCCTATGGACGCTTCCCGAATTGACCGAATTACTGATCGAAGCGGGTTTCACGAGGGCAACCGTCTATTGGGAGGGCACCGATGAGGAGACCGGTGAGGGAGATGGTCATTTCTATCCAACCACGCGAGGCGAACCGGATGCCGGGTGGATTGCCTATATCGTTGCAGAAAAATGAACTGTCCAAGTGACGCCCGAATGTCGAAGGCGGATGGGTGCGACTCGTACCTAATGCGATTCCGGGTGAACCTTCTTGCGCATTTCTTCAAGGCTGACGTGGCGCACGTTTTTTCCTTCGGTTAGGTAGATCACGTTTTCGCATATATTACTGGCGTGATCCCCGATGCGCTCGAGTGCACGTACGGACCATATTACGTCCAGGGCACGTGCGATACTTCGGGGGTCCTCCATCATGTAGGTTATGAGTTGTCTGAGGATCGCAGCATATTCTTGGTCTACTTTCGGATCTTCGCTGGCGACGTTAAGTGCCGCTTCGGAGTCCATCCGGGCAAAGGCATCCAAAGCGTCATGCAACATCGCCCGCACATGATTTCCCATCGACGCAACCCCAACGTAATAGGACTTTGGACATTGGCTTTCAGCAAGGTGCAGTGCCATATGCCCGATCTTCTCCGCCTCATCACCGATCCGTTCGAGATCCGTGATGGTTTTTCCGACGGCCAGAACCAATCGTAGATCACTTGCCGCTGGCTGGCGGCGGGCCAAGATCTGCGTGCAATCCTCATCGATTGACACTTCGAGGGCATTGACCTTGATATCAGCTTCTATCACTTTTTCCGCAAGCTCGCTGTTACCACGGCATAGGGCTTCGAGTGCGTTATCAATCTGCGTTTCTATTAATCCGCCCATGGACAGTACGCGAGCCCGAATATCCTCAAGCTCTTGGTCGAATTGCCTGGAGATGTGTTGCGAAAATGTGGTTGCTGTCATGAATGTTCCCCGCAGCCAGTCGCGTTAGACGGTTTCTGATCCTTAGCCGTAGCGACCGGTAATGTAGTCCTCGGTCTGCTTTGTCTTTGGATTAGTAAAGACTGTATTAGTGTAGCCAAACTCAATAATCTCACCGACGTAAAGAAACGCTGTATAGTCCGACACGCGAGCAGCTTGCTGCATGTTGTGCGTCACGATGACGATGGTGTAATCGGTCTTCAGCTCATAGATGAGCTCTTCGATCTTCAGCGTCGAGGCCGGATCGAGTGCGGAAGCCGGCTCGTCGAGCAGCAAGACCTCTGGCTCTATCGCAATAGCACGTGCAATCACTAACCGCTGTTGTTGTCCTCCAGACAGCCCCATCGCACTGTCGTTTAACCGATCCTTGACTTCATCCCAAAGCGCCGCTGCCTTCAAAGCCTGTTCAACGACCTTATCTAATCGGCGGCGATTCTTGATCCCTTGTATCCGAAGCCCATACGCAACATTTTCATATACGGTCTTCGGGAAGGGATTCGGTTTTTGAAAAACCATCCCGACGCGGCGACGAAGTTCCGCAACATTGATGCCTTTAGCGTAGATATTTTGGCCATATAAATGGATTTCGCCCTCAACACGGGCGATATCAATCAAGTCGTTCATGCGATTAAAGCATCGAAGCAAAGTTGTCTTTCCACACCCGCTCGGTCCAATGAATGCCGTAACATGTTTTTCGGGAATGGAGAGGCAAATATCGTTCAAGGCCTGCTTTTCCCCGTAATAGAGGTTAAGGTTTTTTACCGAAAGGCATTCGTTTCGTTCTTGAGGACGCAATCCACTGTCGCTTCTAGATAGCAGGGAGATGTCAACGGCATGCGTACGCAGTGGCCTTTCGGCACTGCTAGCCAATGGTTCTTTCGGCATAACTCACGTCCGGTTTCGACTACTCGGCAGCATTATACTTCTCCCGTAGGCGGTTGCGTATGTAAATAGCGGTCAGGTTCAAGACAATGATGAGCAGGATCAGCAACAGGGCCGTGGCATAAACCAGAGGTCTCGCGGCTTCGACATTGGGGCTTTGAAAACCCACATCGTAGATGTGAAAGCCTAGGTGCATGAACTTTCGATCCAGATGGAGGTAGGGAAAATTGCTATCCGTTGCAAGTGAAGGCGCGAGCTTGACTACGCCGACCATCATCAATGGGGCGACTTCGCCAGCGGCGCGCGCAACCGCAAGGATAAGCCCGGTGATCATCGCGGGCGCGGTCATGGGTAGCACGGTTCGCCATAACGTCTCCGCTTTGGTGGCACCTAATGCGAGGCTGCCTTCACGAATAGCCCGCGGTATGCGGGACAAACCTTCTTCAGTTGCTACGATGACCACCGGCACCGTGAGGATAGCGAGCGTGAGTGATGCCCAGATGAGTCCCGGCGTGCCGAATGTGGGGGCAGGCAGTGCCTCGCGGAAGAATAATTGGTCGATATTTCCGCCTAATATATAGACAAAGAACCCTAGACCAAAAACTCCATACACAATTGACGGCACGCCCGCGAGATTGTTGACGGCAATTCGGATGAGCCGGGTCAACAGCCCTTGTTTGGCATATTCTCGAAGGTAGACTGCCGCCACGACCCCGAACGGCGTGACAAATACCGACATAATCATCACCATCAGCACGGTGCCAAAAATTGCCGGCAAGATACCACCTTCTGTATTCGCTTCCCGTGGTTCCTCGGCCACGAATTCCCATAGTTTTGTGAAATAGAAACGGAGCTTATCGAAAAGGCCCATGCGATTGGGCTGGTAGGCGCGGACAATTTGTGCAACTGGTACCTCAACCTCTCGCTCATCGGCGATCTCGACGACCACGCTGTCTCGATCAATGGCTTCATAGAGTTCTGCAAGTCGCTGGGTTAGTTGGTCGTATTGATCTTGAAGATGTGCGCGCTCGGTGTCGATGTGCCGATAGGCCGCCCGATCGACGATCCCCTCAAGCTCCAGACCTCTTTCTTTGAGCCGCAACTTTTCCATCCGGTAATTGATCGCCCCCACCAGATCCTTTTCGACGTGCCGGATTTCTTTAGAGAGTGTGTGCTTTCGCGAAAGTCTACCTTGGAGTAGGTCCCAATTCGGCTTGTCGCTATGGATGACTTCACCATTTTCCTTGAGCCCAACGAGGTAACCATAGAGATTGCCCCACTCATGCCGCTCAATGGCCATGATGTGTCCTGGATGCGCCTGATTGATTATCGAGGGACCGGTAATCCAGCGGAAGTCAATTCCAAAAAATTCCCGGTTGCCTATCTTCAGAAGGTAGCGATCGACGACAATGACGTCCTCGGGCAGGGACGCACCGAGGTCTTCGACGCGTTCACGGGGGACCTGTTCGTGATCGACGATTTCACCGATGAGTCGGTGTGCGTTGCCGTCCTCTTCGAGATAGTAAAGTTGGGTGATGTCTGAAGGCCAGAAATGACCAAGGCCGCGGAATGCAATGAGCAGTATCAAGCCGACGACCATGACCAAACACACGCTCACCGCACCGGCGTTTAGCCAGACCCAGGGACTACCACTTCTAAACCATTCCCGCATTACGAAACACCCTTAAAGTGAACTGTATTTCGTCCGCAGCCGCTGTCGCACGAGCTCTGCGATGGTGTTAAACATGAATGTGAAGATGAATAAGACAAGCGCCGCGAGGAATAGAATACGGTAATGGGTACTGTTTACCTCTGCTTCGGGCATCTCGACCGCGATATTTGCAGACAATGCCCGAAAACCCTGGAAGATGTTGAAATCAATGATGGGGGTATTACCGGTTGCCATCAACACGATCATGGTTTCTCCCACAGCACGGCCGAGGCCGATCATGATTGCTGAAAAGATCCCAGGACTGGCTGTCAGCAAGACCACCCGAACCATTGTTTGCCAAGGCGTAGCCCCGAGCGCCAGAGAGCCCACAGTCAGGTGTTTTGGCACGCTGAAGATAGCGTCTTCGCTGATCGAAAAAATTGTCGGTATGACCGCAAAGCCCATTGCGAAACCAACGACGAGGGAATTGCGCTGGTCATAACTGATTCCGAGCTTGTTGTTTAACCATTGGGGCATATTGCCGTCGAAGAAAAGGATCTCCACCGGTTGGCTTAGGGCAATTGCGATTAACCCGGTGAGGCAAATAACGGGGATCAATAGGGCCGCTTCCCATCCATCCGGCACGCGATGGCGCAGGTTTGCTGGTAAGCGGGACCATAGGTACGCGAAAGCGACCGGAACGATTGGTAGCAAGATCAGCAAACAAAATATGCCAGGCAAGTGTTTCTCCACAAACGGTGCGAGCCACAAGCCCGCAAGGAACCCTAGAACGACCGTTGGCAGCGCCTCCATGATCTCAATGGTCGGTTTAACCGCGGCACGCATGCGCGGGGCCATGAAATATGCGGTGTAAATCGCGCCTAGAATAGCGAGGGGGATAGCGAAGAGCATGGCGTAGAATGCGGCCTTGAGCGTCCCGAAGATCAATGGCGTGAGGCTGAATTTCGGCTCGAAATCATTGCTTGCCGAGGACGACTGCCAAATGTATTTAGGCTCACTGCGGCTCTCGTACCAAACCTCGCCCCACAGTGAGTCCCAGGAAATTTCTGGATGTTCATTATCGATGTGCCAAAATTCGTATTGGTTCGCTTTATCGACCAGCAAGAGGCTATTAGCACGGGGAGATATGACCACTTGGGCAAGCGGATCGTGTGTCGCCTGTTCAATCCGCATGGTGCGATGCGCAGTTGTATGGTAAATGCCCAAATGCCCCGTGTTGTCAACTGCGGCAAATCCCTTTCGGTAATACTCTGGCGCAATGCTCGTGATGGAACCGGGCAGTGCTGCAAATGCGCGGACACGCTGCAGGGTGTAGTTGTTGTCCTCATCCCGCACTGGGAGCCATTGGGTCACTGTGCCACGTGAGTCGCCCACCAACAGCGAGATTCCGCCGCTTAGGAAGCGGAGCACCGTAATGTCTGTCTCATCGGGTACGGCTCGTATGCGCTGAATTAGCCTTGGCGCTGATTTATTCGTGAGATCGTAGTAGCTGATAAAGCCGTCACGGCTTGCAAGGTAGAGTTCCCGTTGGTCCACATTGAGCGCGATGTGCGTCACAGTGGCTGCAGCCACTGGCAATTCGCTTATCGCGCGTTCTACACTGACTTCTTCTTCCAGTAGTGATCCTTCTTGGGCGAGGTTCACGATGACGAGACGTCTGTCACCTGTGAGTGCGACAATCGTCGTTTCTTCATCATCGCTCTGGGCAGCAAGATTGGTAAGTGAACGCCCTGTCTCATCGATCGCGATGGGGTTATCGCCGAGTGGAAAATCAATGCGCGGGGTGATAACGCGTTTGTCATTGGGGTAACTCACATCATAGACGTGGCGCAGTAGAAGAAGGCGGCCGTTCGAAAGGCCGAGGGCAATGGTGGCGTGCTCGGGATCGCCAACACTAGTGGCCGAGATGAAAGCGTCTGGCCCGATCGGAAGGGGTATCTTGTTTAAGGCCGTGCCATCCTTTGTGCGAAAGAATACTGCACGCGCGTCACTGGTGATGGCCAGCCCGATCTCGTTGTGTTCCTCGAGCGCTACATACAATGTCTCTGAAGTCTCACCGCCTGGCGGAGGATACTCGGCGACCCGCTCCATCGTGGCAGGCTTGAATAACGGCACGACGATATAGAGTAAATAGAAGAAAATCAGGACAATCACGATGATGACGCTGATGCCGCCAACGGCGATGCACTTCTCGGTGACCACGTCCTTGATGTGGCGCCAGAGGCGGTGTCGAACCGCAGCTGGATCGTGGTAACGCGGTAGTATCTTCTCGGCAACGGTGTACGCGTCGCTCATCCGAGCTAGTTTAGGGGTGAAATATGACAATTTGGTGACAATTCAAGGGAATGGCGGTGCGGACTGTGGCTAAGTGCAGCCGCACGTCAAGGCCAGCAAAAAAACGCCTTGCAGAGCAAGGCGTTCCCGGTAGGGGATGGGGAATTAATGATGTTGCGGGGACTAATGCGGGGTTTACTTGGAGCTTGCGACCTGCTTGTCGGTTATCTTTTCAAGTTCTTTACTTGCCACTTGGGCTGGCAAGGGGACGTAGCCATTCTTGACCACCACGGTTTGCCCCTGTTTTGACAGGATCATCTTGATGAACTCCCTTTCCAAGGGGGGCAGCGGTTTGTTGGGAGGCTTGTTCACATAGACATAGAGGAAACGGGCAAGCGGGTATCTACCGTTAATGGCGTTTTCGTGTGTTGCCTCCACGACAGACTCGCCCGCCTTTTTCGAAAGCGCAACCGCCTTGACACCGGACGTCTTGTAGCCGATCCCTGAGTAGCCAATGCCGTTGATGGATTTGGTTACGCCCTGCACCACGGACGCCGAACCGGGCTGCTCATTGACAGTGTCTTTGTAGTCGCCTTTGCAAAGGGCCTTCTTTTTGAAATACCCGTAGGTACCGGAGACCGAGTTGCGGCCATAGAGCTGGATCGGCCGCTTGACCCAGGCGCCGGTGAGGCCCAGTCGTCCCCACCGGGTGATGTCCTCGGGGTATCCACACTTGCGGGTTGCCGAAAAGACCGCATCGATCTCTGCAATCGTCATGCCCTTGATGGGATTGTCCTTGTTGACGTAGACGGCCAAAGCATCAATTGCAACGGGAACAGCCGTGGGTTTATAACCATATTTCTTTTCGAACGCCGCGACTTCCTTGTTTTTCATCTTCCGGCTCATGGGTCCAAGGTTCGATGTCCCCTCGGTCAGTGCAGGTGGCGCCGTTGATGAGCCAGCAGCCTGGATCTGAATGTTGACGTTCGGGTAGAGGCGTTTGAACTCTTCGCCCCAGAGCGTCATCAGATTGGCAAGGGTGTCCGAGCCAACGCTCGAAACATTGCCGGAGACACCACTCGCCTTGGTATAGGTCGCGAGCATCGGGTCAACCATCGAAGTGACAGAGTCGGCCAGTGTTGCGCCCGGGAGCAACGCGGTTACGATAAGGACTGCGGACAAATTGGATTGTCTTCCCATCATCATGTCGCAAGACTCCTCAAATGTGTTGGATTAGCAGTTGCCACCTGGAGTGCACGCCGGTCGTGTTTCAGAACCTGCAGCGAGTATGGGGCGCTTCTGTGACACCGCCGTGAAGGAATTGTGACAATTACGCGAGAGTGGCCTTCGCAGGCGGTGGGTTGGACTAGGCTGAGCTTGGAAGGTCGTGCTGGGCTGCTCTTTGTGCAATTGCAGCCGGCGGGAAATCACACCGGAAGGTACTCCCCTTACCCGGGATGCTGTCGATATGGAGCTTCCCGTTATGGCGGGCCAGCACGTGTTTGACGATGGCAAGCCCGAGGCCGGTGCCACCGCTCGCGCGCGCGCGCCCATTATCAACGCGGTAAAAGCGCTCTGTGATACGCGCGCGATGGGGTTCCGGTATACCAATGCCGGTATCACTGACCTCCATATGTGCACCTTCGCTATCGGAATACCAACGTATGCGTATGACACCCTTTCCCGGGGTGTACTGCACGGCGTTGACGACGAGGTTGGAGAAGGCGCTGTAGAGTTCATTGTAGTTCCCCATGATCCACAATTCGGGGTCGGCCTCGAGATAGAAAATATGTTCACGTTCTCCGCTCAAGGCATTTGCTTCTTGGTAGATCGCGCCGAGCATGTCGGCAACGCGAACGCCTTCGGGTGCAGGAACAACTTCCTCGTCCTCAAGCGCGGACAACAACAACAAGTCATTAATCAGATTTCGCATCCGCTCTGTCTGCTCGCGCATTCGCGCAAATGGCGATCGCCATGCCTCAGGCCATTGATCCTGATCTTCCTCCAAGGTTTCGAGATATCCGCTGATCACTGTCAGGGGTGTGCGCAGCTCGTGTGATGCGTTTGCGATAAAGTCACTGCGCACTCGGTTGAGGCGAAAGAGTTGTGTCACATCGCGTGCAATGAATAAACGTTGAGTGTTGCCGTACGGAACAGTGAACACGCAAAGGCGTACGTCGGGATCAACGGGGGATGCAATCTCGAGAGGCTTTGTTACATCGCTATTGGCTTCAAGCAAGCTAATCAGATCGGGATGTCGGATCAGATTCGCAATGCGTTGACGGGCGTCTTGGGGCCAACGTATCCCGAGGTACCTGCGCGCTGGATCATTGGCCCATTCAATCTCGCCGGCCTCGCCCAAAACGATCGTGGCATCGGGGAGTGCCGATGCAGCCTCCTGGAAACGCTTGAGATAACTCGATAACTTTCGCTTGCGGCTTTGATGGTGCTCGAAGCGGTAGTCGATTTCGCGACACACCTCGGCCAGGAGCCCACGGGACTCGGGTGGTCGGTTCTTCTCCCTGTTCTGAAGCCAACGCAGCAGCTGATAAAGATTGCGCTGTTGTCGCACAAGGTAGATGCCGCCGCCCAACAAGAG
Source organism: Gammaproteobacteria bacterium (assembly GCA_027296625.1). Classification (NCBI taxonomy): domain Bacteria; kingdom Pseudomonadati; phylum Pseudomonadota; class Gammaproteobacteria; species Gammaproteobacteria bacterium. The sequence goes on from JAPUIX010000059.1 coordinate 28,007, forward strand.
GAATAAAAGGACATGACCGGTCAGCACCCCAATGATGAGGGCAATTAGAAGGATGCCTGCGAGCTGCCAGATCTCTTCGCGCATGGGGCTATGTGGCTAGTGTTGGGTTGAGAAGCGATAGCCCACGCTTCGCACGGTCTGGATCAGCTTGTCCAGGTGGTGCGGGGCGAGCGCTTTGCGTAATCGGCGTATGTGGACATCGACGGTTCGTTCTTCCACGTACACATTACCGCCCCAAACCTGATCAAGCAACTGGTTACGGCTATAGACGCGTTCCGGATGGGTAATAAAAAAGTGGAGCAGGCGAAACTCCATAGCGCTTAACTCAACAGGCACACCGCGGGCGATTACGCGATGCGTTTCAGGGTCAACCCGCAGACTGCCAAGCTCCACGACTTCCTGGGCCCGCTCTGGCGCCGTGCGGCGCAGGACGGCTTTGATACGTGCCAGGAGTTCCTTAGGTGAGAAGGGTTTGGTGATGTAGTCGTCGATACCCACGTCAAAACCGCGCACCTTGTCGCTTTCCGCGGCGCGAGCGGTGAGCATGATGATTGGGATGCCGCGCGATGCCGGATCCCGTTTTAAGCGTCTGGCCAAATCAACGCCGCTCGTCCCGGGCAGCATCCAATCCAGCAGGATCAGATCAGGCGGGTCTTCTCGGATGCACACCTCCGCCTCATCCGCATCGGCGGCCTCTTTGTAAGGATAGCCGGCACGGGTCAGCGCAAAGCCTACCATCTGCCTGATGTCGGCTTCGTCTTCAACGATCAATATCGCACCCGCAGTTGCCAAGAGACAAATACCTTAAGCTTAATAGCTGTCTACATTAAACGTGAATCATATTACAAAAATGTGAAATTACCGATGCAGAGGTGATCCCCTTCGCTCTCGTCTAAGCGCACACAAACGACATTGTCACAAAGCCGTCATGTCCTATTCACGGTGCTGTCACGCCAACTTAATTGACTTGCAACATGCCATCGATATCCTGAGCATGCAAATTTAGGCGCCCTATGTAAATGAGGCGGGCGGATGAAAGGCGCACGGGGCGTGCGCCAGGGGTTTTAGGTGAGATTAGGAAGGACATCCGTGAAGCGATCAGTTAAGACCTTCGTATTGATCTCGCTGATACCAGCTTGGCTCGTAATGGGCGCAACACCTGTGTTGGCCACGAACGAGGCGCTGCTGGATCTCCTAAAGGAACTGAAAGACAACGGCACGATCACCCAAGAGCCATACGAGGCATTGAAAAACTCGGCGCTCGCAGATGAAGAAAAGGCAACTGCTGAGCAGCGGGAGGTGATTAAGGATCAAGTACAAGAACAGGTCGTTGAGAAGGAAGTACAAGAACAAGTAAAGGAACAGGTGGAAGAGGTCACCAAGGATTACCCCGAAATCACCGCCAAAGGCAAGTTTGAGGTGAAGTCCAAGGACGGCAAGTGGAAGTGGCGCCTTGGCGGGCGCCTGCAGCTCGATGGCGCATATTACAACAATGATAATAGCGACCTGACAAGCGGCGCGGAGGTCCGCCGGGCGCGGCTCTATGTGGCGGGCACTATGTGGCGGGTTTGGGATTTCAAGTTCCAGTACGATTTCACGGACAGCGGTGCCGCTGGGATCAGGGATGCGTACGTTCAATACACGGGTTTTGATCGAACCTGGCTTCGGGTGGGCAATTTCAAGCAGCCCTTCAGCTTGGAAGAGATGACGAGTACTCGGTTCATCACCTTCATGGAGCGCTCGCTGGCAAACGCGCTTGAGGCGGGCCGGTTCCTCGGCATCGGTGCACGTACCTATGGTAAGAAATGGACCGCGGAGGCCGGGTTGTTTGGGAATGACGTCGAGGGCGATGATCCGGGAAGCTATGCCGTTGTTGCCCGCGGGACCTTCGCACCCATCCACGAGAAGACTCGCGTTGTCCACCTGGGTGCTTCGCTCGAGTACCGAGACACAGGTGACAATGACACCCTGCGTTACCGCCAACGCCCCGAGTCCCATGTCACCGATGCACGGCTGATCGATACCGGTACCTTCGACGCCGACGCATTTACGAATATTGCTATTGAAGCCGCCGGCGTGTATGGCCCCTTCTACGTCCAGGGCGAGTACATCAACAGTTGGGTTAATCGGCAGTTACCAACCAGTCCCAATGTGGATTTTGGGGGATGGTTTGTGCAGGGAAGCTGGTTTTTGACCGGTGAGTCCAAAAACTATCAGTTTACGCAAGCCGTGTTTGGGAACATCAAGCCGAGGCGTCACGTCGGCCAAGGTTGGGGCGCCTGGGAAGTCGCGTTTCGCTTCAGCACCTTGGATCTCACCGACAAGGACATCGATGGCGGCACCGAAGAAAACATCACCTTGGGACTCAATTGGTATCTGAATCCGAATATGCGCCTCACGGCGAATCTGATCAAGGTCCTGGATGTGGACGCTGGCCCCAATGACGGTGCCAAGCCCGGTATCGCCCAAATGCGTGCCCAGGTCATCTGGTAAATCCCGCCTAGGGGGCTTAACGAGGCCGCCCCGTTCAGAGCAGCTCAGGTTAGGCTAGTGACATAATCCCTCCCACACCCCTGCATCTGCGGGGATGAATGGGGACTGAGGGCGTCAAATTTTTTCCTTGCAGACGTACCCGCTCAGGGTGTTCAAAATCTCTTGTTCTCTGTTCCAAGCAGATGGTAGCCTGCAGTGGGTGGGGCCTTTGGCATCAAGGGGCCCTCCCGAAGAAGAAGCAATAATGCGCTATACAGGGAGAATACCGGTGTTACAGGCACGCCATCTGATCCTCGCTCTCCTTCTGATGGTGGCTATCCCCGCGCTCGTCTCGGGTGCGGAGTTGGTGAATATCAACACCGCCGATGCTGAGACGCTGGCTGCCGGCATCAAATGGGTCGGCCCGGTCAAGGCCGAGGCCATCATCGAGTACCGGGAGCAACACGGTCCGTTCCAGTTTGTCGATGAATTAACGCTCGTTGAAGGCATCGGTGAGAAGACGGTCGACGCCAATCGGGATATCCTCACCGTCGGGGACAACCCCAGCGGCGACTGATACGAACCGCGGTTGTTTTTCACATCAAAGCTCCGTGCAGCGAGGTGGCGCACGTCTTTTGCTGCCCGTCCGGTGAGGCGATTGGGTACGCCACGCCTAAACCTACAGTCTACTCTGCAAATCTCCCCGGGGTATGGGCTCTCCCCTGTTCGGCGGATTCCCGCTACGGTATCCTGTTTTCTTTGTGCTAATGGCCCACAATCCCAGGTATCTAATGGACGATCGCTACAATCCGGCTGAGCTAGAGACCGCCGTTCAAGCGGAGTGGGCTGCATCGAGCGTATTTGAAGTCTGCGAAGATCCCAGGCGGGAAAAGTTTTACTGTCTTTCTATGTTTCCCTACCCCAGCGGCACATTGCATATGGGCCATGTGCGCAATTACACCATTGGTGATGTGATTGCCCGCTATCAGCGCATGCAGGGGAAGAATGTCCTGCAACCCATG
>JAPUIX010000060.1 GCA_027296625.1 Gammaproteobacteria bacterium
GCACTGGCGTCGGCCGATTCAACACCATACCGAACCAGCATACTCTGTACGGATTTTCTGGCCAGAACCTCGTTGATGTGATCAATGCGGTCTTGTCGTTCGGTCATCTCAATTGCTGTCTCGGTCGATATCAATGCCGCACCGGCAGACTGCATCATCAGCGCGCCGATGATGCAGGCCGAAATCGCAAGTACGCAAATTTGTTTACTCCGGAAAATCAACATAACTGCACCTCTTGTTCATACGCGTGAATAGCAACGGTCGATCAGCCTGCTGCAGTCAGCGCACTGATAAACGACTCGAAGTAACATTTCAATTAGAAGAGTAGCAATGGACTGCGCCAAACAGACGTGACAGTTTTCACAGTTAACGACATTTTTTTGACATAACACCATGCTTATTCGGGCAATCACCTGTAATCGCTACGTTTTCGCTACGCTGACGGTCCACTGGTGAATGTCTGCTCTTCCCGAAAGCGGACGTTCAGATCAATGGAAAATCACGAAAACGAAGGGCCGCTTTCGGCCACAAGCGGCCGTTCAGTTAGCATTCTCCAACGCTTTTATCGACGCTTTAAGAATTACGACTTCACCACGAAAATTTGGAGGTGTTCCATTAAGCTCTGAGAAATGAAAGCGCAAATCACGCAAAATTTCTGGATCCGACCGCAATGCCTCCGCTGCTTCATCCAATTTTTCAACCGATATCCCAAGGTCGCAATCATTGTCGAAACCAATGATCTCGAATCTTTCGTTGCGTAAATCGCTACACTTTTCCCTTATCGCGGCCTGGATGTCATACGGCAACGAACGGCGAACCCGATGTCGAAATGCTGAAGCCCGAAACGCTTGCCTCGCAAGATAGGAATAGTCATTGCGAAAATAGTCCGCGAAGCCAGCCTGCCGCGCCTCCGACGGTATAAGCCCAAGGCTACCTGTTGAGACTATTTCGTCATACGTCGCACGTGTTGCTGGCCGATAGGCTAACTCTGTTGCGCGATAGGCATCGATGACGAACGCAAAAGAATCGTCAACCGATTCTGCATTCAGTCGCGTTTCCGTGCGCTCTGCAGCCTCAAAGACCGCCTGGTAATAGCTGACTAGCATTTGGCGCGAGACAAGGTCTTTACGGAGATCGACCAGCAATCTCTCTGTGATCAGTCGACCTTCTTCTTGTTCGAGTCGATCAGCATTCCAATTGGCCGCCTGAATACCAAAAAACACACCGACGACGACTACCAAGAGCTCGGCGACGACCGAGCCCCAATCTCGATCCTTAATATTTGAAATGAAGCGGCGCAAAAGCATTTACAACACTCTCCTCCCAAGTTCGCCGGAATGACCGCTTTGGGTCAAAAGCAGCCTCTCAACATCATATCAGGCGAACGGCTGCTTTCGGGGGTAAAGCGGCCGCTCAGGGCCGCATCATCGAGTGGCTGCTTACGGCCAATAGCGGCCACTCGCCACTCAACGTCACCGGCTGCTTTCGGCCAACACCGGCCCTTCATTAACAGTTTTCAGCACGTTATTGCCGTAGCGATTGCTTTCCTGTGCTTGGTAAGTTCTCCTTACTGCACATCACGTGGCGGATTCTAGACTTCGCGAAGGCACTGCACGGCGTCAGGGATAAAGCTGGAGGGCAGACGTGAGTCAGGTCCCCGTCCTAGGTGAACAGCGATGCTCACGTAGCGCGTCGGTGTGTCACGACAGGTTGTCTCGACAAGCACGTAACCATTACCACGAGGACCAACAACGTCGGCGTAGAAGGCGACGACCTCCTCGTATGACAGTGTGGTGAGCACGGAGACGACGAATCCTCTGTCGACTTCAAACCTCGCGTGACTTGCCCTGTAGATTTCTCCGCTGATGATAGGAATATCCGCCGGGAAGTCTGCGGGTAGTTCGCCGTTGAACTCAGCGCAGCCATACGCCGTCAATGCCAATAGTCCGAGAAGTATCAAGGGCTTTATTCTCAGCGTGTAAGACAAAGAATCTCTGATTTTCAATAGCCGTTTCATGGTGCTACCGCCAGTTGATGAACTCAGCGCTAGATTGCCTGTAAGTTATCTATATAGTCACCTTATTCGCAGTTGTTGCGTTCTATGATGCTATCGGTATTACAAAGCGATACCTTTGGAGCCCACCCAAGGATACCCTAGAGCAGCGCCCGCGTTATGGGCACCAAGGGTCAGCGTGAGTACAACAACGCGATGGCGTAACCGTGATGGCACTGCGTGACTGGTAATATGGCTCGTTCCACCCACTCCGCAAAGCGCCCGGCTAACGCGCCTTTTTTTCAAGAATCACGATCGTCTCGAATGGGTCATTAGCGGCCCTTCTTGGTGATATTAGCCTAACGTCCGCTTTTCCCGAAAGCGGACGTTCAGACTAGCAAAAACCGGCTGTTTTGAGGGGCCGCTTACGGCCAAAAGCGGCCGCCGTCACATCGCCGCAAAGTATGAATGTTCTTTTTCGCCGTCCGCGACTCTGCTCGAGTCTTTTCTCACTGATTTGATTCTGCCGATCGATGCGGCCCCCACGCATCTACCGCATCCTGCCCCACCACAAGCGCTGCTCGGCGCTTAACTTCCGGCGGGCTTAGCAATCCTGAGTGAATCCCATTCTTGAGCCAATCTGCATAAATGCCACCGCTATCAGCAAAGCCGCTCTCTCGCATCGCGTGATATAGGGCCGCAGCCAGCATGTGCATGCCACCGTCGGACTCACGCCATCGCTTTCCAGGCTCCTCGGCAAATCCCAGCCGGTCCGATACGATTTGGTCGAGGGCCTGCGTAGATCCCTCATCAACCACGCCCATGAACGTGTTGTAGCCATACTGCGGGTCATGGTCGTCGACGATGGACATCAGCCATGGATCAGATTTGAGCGCGGAAAGAAGATCGGCAAGATCAGCGTCATTCGGATCATAAGGTGGATGAAAAATTTCATGTGCCGCCACATGCAACTGAGTCTCGGCATCCCATCCGTAATAAGCCACAAATCTCTGGCCGAGTATGCGAATCCCGTAGGGCCTAGCATAACGCACGATAATGAGATTAATCTGAGGGTCGAGATCGCGACCGAGCAAGCGTTCCTGCTCCGGGATAATGTCGTAAGGACTAACGGCCGCATGATTCGATGCAATCGCTGCCTCAATATCCGCTAAGCTTTCTTGGCGGTATTGATCGACGAAACCCGTATCGCGCAAAGCAACCAGTGCTGTGTGAACGGTTGGCATTACTCTTACGGCGGATTCAAAT
>JAPUIX010000061.1 GCA_027296625.1 Gammaproteobacteria bacterium
ATGGTGGGGAAGAGCAGGACCAGCCCGCACAGCCAGAACTGGATCAAACTGAAGAGCCCTGGCGAGTTGTAGTAATCGCGGTAGACCGTGGCCAGCAGCGGCTGAAGGGCATCGATTCCCCACGGAATGAGGGCGCAATAAAGACCTATGAATATCTCGAGCAGGCCGTAGACGCGGACAGGATTGCGGACGCGCCGAGTGAGGCGCCCACCGAGATAGCTACCTAGAGCCAGCCCGCCCATGAAAACCGCGAGAATCGTCGCGAGTGAATACGCGGTGTTTCCCATGCGCAGAACGAGCAATCGGTTCCAAACGACCTCGTAGATGAGCCCTGCGGCGCCCGAGAAAAAGAAGAGCCAGACGAGCAGGACGATCCCTCCCCGTTCACTCGGCCCGCGGGCGGCGCCACCAGACGTAGATTTTTCGGCTGCGATGGGAAGCTCCTACATCTCGGGTCGCCAGGCCGACCATTATATTTGAGATTGACGGGCCTGGTGCTCCAAACCGCACACCACGCTGAAGCGCAACTATCAGCTCCTGCCAGCAGTGAAGTGGCTGCGCCTGTTCTTGAACCGCGTCTCGGATAAGTATGAGTATCTGGTGCGCTATTACGGCTACAATTGCAACCGCTCGATTGTCCCAACTACGTTGACTTAATGGGCATCAAGGATTACTGCAACTCGTATCGGCCGCATCAGCCCCATAATATGCAGGTGCCCGGAGGTCTCTACGCAAATTCGCCCAGACCTTATAAAGGACTGGGCGATCTCGACTTTCCGATCCATGACCGGACCGCCGCTGTCACCAGCTATGGCCGCACCGAGGAGCGAAGCGACGACAGGCCGGAGGCCCATCTGTTACAAACGCCGGAAGATCAACCTAAGTACCGAGTGCAGGCCAGAAGGTCGGCGTCAAGCAGGTCTCGGATAAGATCTGGCTCATTCGCTTCATGCAGTATGATCTCGGCTCCTTCGATCATGAGACCTGCAGGCTCGAGTCCATCGACAACCCATTCGCTGCTAATGTGTTACCCATGTCTCCGGTTTGGTGCTCAGGAAAATGGCGTCCAAAACGCTGGCGCGTTTTGTCGAACTCGACTGTCCACCTCGCTTTCCCACGGGGAACCGCGCTCAATTAAAATTGCTCGCATAAAGCGGGCAATTTTTGACGAGTGGCGTCCCCAAGGGGATTCGAACCCCTGTTGCCGCCGTGAAAGGGCGGTTTTTAAGTGTTTCATTGGATTTCATAGCATATCAGGATCTTGCATAAGCGATTGATATAAAGCATAATATCTGCTCATAATTTTTCACTGAGTTTCACTGAATGCCATCAGTTACTGGACGAATACTGGACGTTTTGTGCACTCAGAGGCGTTCTAATCAACCAAGAGCCGACTCATGGGCAAGGTAAAGCTGTCATCCAAAGCGGGCCGCCAGCGACTCCCTGCTAGGGGCAAACCGTACTTCGAGTCACTGTCCGGTACAGGCGTGCAGCTCGGGTACAGAACTGGCTCTCGAACCTGGCTCGCTCGTTGGTGGGTCGGCGGCCGCGAAGTGCAGCGATCTTTGAAGGCTTATGCCGACGATAAGTATCCTCCGGACGGGTCGCGGATTCTGAATTACAGACAGGCAGTTAAGGCAGCGCTCGAACGTGCTGGTCAAGCTGGAAGCATCCAACTCGAGAAGCTGACTGTGGGCGAAGTGTTCAGACTCTACGCCCAGTCACGTGATGCGGTCGGTAAAGACACTTGTGACTCGTGGAACCGTTTCAACAAGTGGATCAAACCGGGCTTCGAGTATGTACCGGTGATGAAATTGACCAAAGCCGACCTTGTTGGCTGGCGCGACGAGGTCGCGAAGAGCGTGAAGCCAGCAACCGTGAATCGAACGCTGACCATTTTCAAAGCATGTCTTAAGTACGGTCTGGAAGAGCTTGAAATACCGTTTCGCGGCCTCCCAATTTGGAAGGCGCTTAAATCGCTCGAGGTCGTTAACAAAGCCCGTGATCGTTTCTTGACGCTGGCAGAATTGAGTAGGCTCGCCAATGCTTCCGATCCGGATCTGCGTGAGCTTATATTGGCCGCGTCATACACAGGGGCCCGCTTCGGCGATCTGGCAGCACTGATCTGTGGCGATTGGGACCGAAAGCTAAAGAAAATTCGGATTCAGAACTCCAAAACAAACCGACCTCGCTATGTTGCTGTCAACGACCAGGCAGCAAAATTTTTCGATTCGATTACTGCGAAGAGCTCTCGAAGGTCGAGCGAACGTATGCTAAATCGTGTAACCGGTGATTTCTGGAAAAAGAACACGTATCGCCGACAGTTACTTGCGGCAAGTCGAAGGGCGAAAATTGACCCACCAGCGAACTTCCACATGATTCGACATAGTTATGCGTCCGCTATGAAGCTTGCTGGAGTGGATGACACGATCATTGCCGCCGCGCTTGGCCACTCATCGACGCGAATGGTTCAAGAACATTATGGGCATTTGGAGCAGTCCCACGTCGATCAACAGATTGCCACTCATGCACCAACATTAGATCTTGTGATCGAAGAATCCAGTGTCTCGCCGATTGTTGGGTAGTAGTTTTATTGACAATCTGATCGAATTTTCTGCGACGAATTTTCTGTATGTAAAGCGACGATACGCGAAGCTCAATTCTTGCCGTCTTTGACAAATGGTTAGCGTTTTGTCATTCTTGCTGGGCTTTCCGAGGCACTGTTCCGGGGGCAGCGATCATTGAATTGTATTGCCCTTGAGAGATAGTTAGCCAGAAAATCTTCGTGACCCAGAGAAGCAAATCAAGCCGGAGGAATCGGTGAGACTTGCTCGCGTCAAATGATCAAGCGATCGGACCTCCATAACTATCTGATTTGGAGGTTTTTTTATGTCTTCTCCTTACGCAATACCCGTCAGTCTTTGGGGCGAAAAATACTTTAATGTAAGCGTGCCGACGGCTTATCGGTATATCAATAGCGAAGATCCGCCGCCAGTGATCATGCTAAATGGACGGCGCAGAGTGGCAGTCGGCTCTCCGAAGTATCAGGAATGGCTGGATCGCCGAACAACTTCAACGGTCACGTAGACGATGTCCAGAAGCGGCAAATTCCCGAAGCCCGTACAAGCGTCGCAATGCCGCGTTACGAGGAATCCCATACCCCGAGACCACTAATGCAAAATTGAAACGCCCCGACCGTGCTACGAACACATTGGCCGAGGCGTAAAGGAACGCGGAATGAAGATAGAGAAACGTCAGTCTTTACGCAAGTGCATCAATGAGAACTGCAAAACTTGCATCTTTGACCCGAAGGCAGCAGGCACCTGGCGGCAACAGGTCACCCTTTGCTCAGTAACAAATTGTGCGCTGTATCCGGTCCGTCCGGCTTCCAACGCAAGGATTCCCGAGAGCGTACTCAAATACTACGGCGTGACCGAGCTAGAAATCGGCATTTGCGGTTCGATACGACCCCGAGAAGGGCGTTTTAACGAGCAAGACGGGCTAGAGCCTTGCCCTACTATCAGGCCCGCGTGAATGGGGTTAAAAAACGACCTTAACGAGCCTTTTCGGAGGGAAGACACCGAATGTGTCGAATCCCCTGAGCCGGACGGGGAGCCTGAGGAAGGTGGCGGCGTAGTTGAAGGGGATACAGTATTGGTCCCGGAAGGCGAATATGAAATTCGATATGTAAATTACGAAACCGCCCACTACTTTGGAAAAGCATGCGTAATTGTACGTTTTGCAATCATCGAGCCTGAGGAATATGCGGGTCTACCGATTGACCGATTTTACAACGTCAAAAGGCTGGACGGTCCGCCACGAAGGTTTGGTGAATACAAGGCCAAGAATTGTGGAAACCTGATTCGTGAATTTAAACGCATTGCTGGACATGCAGGCAGACTCGACCGTATTTCATTCAAGCGGTTTAAGAATTTGCGAATCATCGCTGAGATTCAGACAGTTCGACGTGACTATCAACGCCAAACTCTGGATGAGGACGATCACTACAGCCGCATCAGTAAACTGGTCAAGGTATTGCCTGGCGAAGATTGGTAATTTCATTATTGCCATCGGATATTGCTGCGGGCCTTGCGCGATAGACGTTTCAGCCCTACCAAAGTAGGAGGGGTTAGGCAAGGGAAGGTTAGGCAAGGGGAGGGTAGATTGGGTCAAGTAAAGTTAGACATGGTTATAAAATTTATGTACGACATTGTTTCTTTTCATGTGTATCCGGACCAGGCCTGCGATACCCGGGGCAACAAATGACCCAATCCAGAGTCAAGCTCAAGCCCAGGGGCAAGCCGCGCAATCGGCCGCTGACGATGAAACAGATGGCCTTCTGTGTGTATTACGTTTCCGCGAGTGTAAATCTCAACGCTACTGAGGCAGCCCGTCGTGCCGGCTACAAGGGCAATGACAATACCCTCGGGACAGTTGGGTTTCAGAATATGCTAAAACCTGCAATTCGGGGTGAAATAGATCGACGGATGGCGATCGCGCTATCTGGCGCCGAGATCACAGTCGAGAACACGCTCAAACGACTGACGATGCTCGGCAAAATGGCCCAGGAGACCGGGCAATATGCTTCGGCAGTCAGGTGTGCCGAACTGCAGGGGAAATATCTGAATATGTGGACGGACAAGATCGAACACGTCCAGGACGTTGAGGATATTTCAATCGAGGAGCTTGTACGTTTAATCCGCGAAATCGCGGAGTCTGGCGATGTCGATCTCCGGAAACTGATGTCGGAATCTGAGGCCGAGGATGTCTCACCAACTCTCTGTCCAGGATCCAAAAAGCCTCACTGAGATCTGGCTGATTCGCTAGTAGTTTTGGACATCGTGCTGGACATGCTCGGTTTACGCACCTTCGCATATACTGTATTGCCGCCTTTCGATGGCGATAACGTAGATCAGACGTTCAGCTAGATCGTCCGCTTTGCCCCCGAAAGCAGCCGTTCGGATGGTAGAGTCCTGAAGGACCGCTAATGACCCAAAGGGGACATCACCGTACCAGCATGCGCCGCGGACAGAAGGATCCTTTAGTCCCTGCTTCGGAAGGAGCCA
>JAPUIX010000062.1 GCA_027296625.1 Gammaproteobacteria bacterium
CTCGAACCCTGAGATATTGCCGTGGCCCGACAGGTCACTCAAAAGCAACATTGTCCGCTCGGCCTCCCGCGGCAGTTTCCGCGATGACGCAAGCAGCCTGTGCCCGTCGGCGTAGCCGTGGAGCGTTTGATCGATCAACAAAGCGCTTTCCGAACTCATTTGAATCAACATCCAATATACGCTAACAATACTGTGGACAGTTTTACTGAGAGGTAGTCACAGGAGCTTTCCTATTCTATAGTCCTTTGCAAATGAATTGATACTAGAAAAGACACTTAACTATTTGTAAAATAAAGGATTTCTAGTTAAAATAACTATCAATTCACTTGCGAGGAACTATAGGAGGCCAGAGCGTAGAACTGTTCGGCCGCACTGAGGCCTTGTTCTTCCTCCTCAAGCCTCATCTGCTTCTTCTTAATCATGTGCATCAGCTCGATGCCGGCGAGGGTACTCTGAGCTGCGTCGAAGGATTTGAATCCCAACATGGGTCGTGTGATCCGCTTGACGCCCCGGTGGTCCTGCTCGATGATATTATTGAGATAGTTGCATTTGCGGATCGTGAGGGTCGTCCCATGCTCAGCATTGTAGCTGACGATGGCGGCGGCATTCGCGCCACTCTTGTCGATGTTAATCTTCTCCGGCGTACCATTGCGGCCGATCGCCTTAGCCAAAAACCTCTTGGCCGCCTTTTGATCGCGCTTCTCGGTGAGCAGGAAATCAATCGTTTGCCCCGTCTTATCCACTGCGCGATAGAGATAGACCCACAGGCCCCTGACTTTGATAGAGGTCTCGTCGAGGCGCCAGCTCACCCAAACGGGACGCTTGCGGCGGTGGAATTCGTCCTCGAGCTGCGGGCTGTACTTGATCACCCAACGGTTGATGGTGGCGTGATCCACGTTGACCCCGCGTTCTTCCATGAGCTCTTCGACGTGGCGCGTGCTCAGCGGGTAGGCTAAATACCATCGGACGCCCATGAGAATGACCTCTGGGGGAAAATGGGTAGTGTCGCAAATTTTCTTCCGTAGGCTATTTGGAGTATGATCATGCTCGGTCATAACAACAAAGACGTCAAGCGGGAGATAGCGAATGGTCAGTTTCAAAGGCGCCTTTTTGGAACAACAAGGGAGACGCTGTGCTAAGACCTGATGTGGACCAGCGCCGATCGACGAGTACTACCGCACTGAACGCCGCGATCGTACAAAGCATCACTGCCTTGGCAATGCCGCCTTTACGCATCCAGAAACGTTCACCTTAGGAGGTTGTTGATGAGTCGTGTACAGCCACTTTCTCCCGTCAAAATTGCCGGCTCGGAGGTGTTTTTTGCGCAGGGCATGAAGGCCGGCAACTGGGTTTTTCTGACCGGTCATGAAGCCACGGACTTCTCGACCGGCTTGGCGCCGGAAGTCGTGGGCAAGCCACGCTTCCCCTTGCATGGACCACCCAAACACCGTCGCGAAGGGGATTTCATTTTGCGGCGTTTTGAGGAATTGCTCGCCGAAGCGGGAACCGACCAAGCCCATGCCGTTCGTCTGGACCAGTACTATCCCACCTGGAAGGCCGTCGATCCCTATCATGACGCCCGACGCGCCTACTTTGGCAACTACATTCCGCCGAGCACCTCGGTGCTGATGCCTGAGCTGCTGCACAGGGATGCGGACATTAACGCTTCGATGATCGCCGTCATGCCGGGTGAAGGGCGAGAGGTACAGCGCGTTTCTCAGTCGCATCTGGTGGCGCCCACCGGGTCAGGCTTCGCGCCAGTTGCGACCTCGGGCGACTACATCTTCATAGCGGGTCAGATGGCCCATTTTGGCGGCAACACGGGGGTGGATCCATCAGCCCAAGTGCCGGATGCGGCTCTGTGGGCCGGAACCGAGATCAACCTGCAAGCCGAGTTCATTATCAAGGCGTTACTCAGTCCTGCTCTGGAGGCGGCGGGGTCGTCACTTGAGAACGTCATCAAGACGCAAGCGTACCTGGCGAATGTCGAAGACTTCCCGCACTTCATGGGGGTCTGGAACATGTATGTCGGCGATCACCCCTGTGCCCTAAGCGTGGTGCCAACGGCAGGTTTCGGGACGCTTGGAGGTATCATCGAAATCAATGTGCTGGCGGTCAAAAACGGTGGCGCAAGCAAGAAAGAAATTGTCGCTTGCGATATACCATCCACTATGACGTATGGCCCCCCAGCCGTGCGAGCCGGCGACCTGTTACTGCTCTCAGGACTGATAGCCACCGACGAAGACGGCGCCGTTGCGGACGTCGAGGCTCGGGTGGGAATGCCATATCACGCGGTGAGTTCACGGTCGCAAATGCGCTATATCCTTGAAACAGCGCAGCGTATCTGTGACGCTGGCGGTACGTCGCTTGCCAACGTTGTCCGTGTGCATCAGTTCCATACTGACCTGAGAGAATTTTACCCGATGTACACTGTCTGGCAAGAGTTCTTGCCGGATCAGCCCATTCCCTTCAGTGCCGTCCGCGTGCCGTCTCCAATGCCCGCTCCGGGATGTACGGTGATGGTTGATTTGTGGGTTTATGTGCCATCAGATTAACCATGCCTCGAACCCAATTTCCTGTCCTTCCCGAAAACTAAAGTCTGTTGCACTGTTGGGCCGCGCTGAGGCCCTTTTCCTCCTCTAAAAGGCGTGGTCTTCCAGGGGCGACACTCGCTTGCGGCTGCTATAGCGCCTTCTTGACGCCGCTGTCTTACCCGCGGCAAGGGCGCTTGGGTGAGATACGGTTTTTAAGGTATCGTATCAAAATGATAATGTTTATCTGGGTCATATTGATAATGGTCATAACAATGATAAGCACGATGTCCATTCTTACTTTTATTTTTCTACATTTATAATCAACGAGTTACGGAAAAAATTAAGTAAAACTTCGTCTAACCCAGTAGCCCATCAGAGAAACCAGCGCGTTGCAGAAAAATCTGGTATAACGTAGCTCATGGAAAGCACCTATCCCCAAGTCAACGCCAACTCCGAGCTGGCGCCAGTGAACGGCAAGAGCGCCACGCCCTTTTCCCAGCAGACAGTGGTACTGACCAAGCAGGCCTATATCGAACTCAAGTGGGAAGCGAGCTACTGGCGGGCGCAACACGCGCGGCAGGTGGAGCGCGAAATGGCCTTGAAGACGCAGGTGGAAGCACTTGAAGCCACGGTGCGCGACCTGAACCAGCGCCTCTACGGCATTAAGAGCGAGAAATCCGCTGGTCCCGAGCGCGCGGGTGAGTTCGAGCCAGCCAAGGTTCGCAATGGCGGGCAGCAGCCTGGCAGTCCGGGGCATGGCCGTAGTGATCGCTGCGCCCTGCCGGTGGTGGCCGAAGTCCATGACTTGAGCGAGGCGGCAAAATACTGCCCCGCCTGTGGCGAGGCGTTGGCGCCGTTTCCCGGGGCGGAAGAATCCAACATTATCGAAGTCCAGGTCCAAGCCCATCGTCGTCGCATCCAACGCCTGCGCTACCAAAAGAGGTGCGAGTGCCCACAGGTTGCCGGCATTGTGACGGCACCGCCAGCGCCGCGCGTCATCGCGAAAAGCGGCTTGGGGGTGTCGGTCTGGACGATGGTGTTACTGGACAAATACCTCTATGGCCGTCCCACCGAGCGCTTATGTGCCGAGTTACGGCATCATGGCTTGCCCCTGGCCCAAGGCACGCTCACCGATGGGTTACAAAAAATCGCGGTACTCTTTGAGCCAGTGATGGCGGCGCTGTATGAGCGGCAGATGAGCGAAAAGGTGTTCCACGGTGATGAAACCCGGTGGGAAGTGTTTGAAGAGGTCGAGGGCAAAATCGGTCATCGCTGGTATCTGTGGCTGACCAAGTCGGCCTCGGTGGTGTACTACCGCATGTCGCCTGGAGGTGGGGCGGATGTGCCCAAAGCGCATTTTGCGGGCCTGCGCAAGGACCTGGTGGAGGTGGTGCTGGTGCTGGTGTGTGACCGGTACATCGCCTACAAATGTCTGGCCAAGGATCATGACGACCTGATTTTGGCTTTTTGCTGGGTGCATGTGCGGCGCGATTTTCTGGGAGCGGCACGCAGTTGGCCGGAGTTTGAGAGCTGGATGTTCGTCTGGATCGAAGATATCCGTGAGCTCTACCGCCTCAATAAGGCCCGTCTAGAGGTCTGGGATGAGACCTTGCCGCGCGATCGCCAATCGTCTGCCTTTGCTGAGTGCCACCATGACCTCAAAACCAAGCTGAGCCAGATGCAAACCCGCTTTGAGGCGCATCTTCAAGAGCCCGACCTCCACCTGCTCAAGCACAAGGTGCTGACCAGCTTGCACAACCACTGGAACGGGCTCACCGTCTTTGTCGATCGTCCCGAAGTGGCGATGGATAATAACACCGCAGAACGGATACTGCGCAACCCGGTGGTGGGCCGCAAGAACTACTACGGCTCAGGCAGTGTGTGGAGTGCCCACCTGGCAGCGGCGATATTTAGTGTGGTGCAAACGATCTTGCTTTGGGAGCTCAATCCGCACCATTGGTTGAGTGCCTTCTTGCAAGCTTGTGCAGAAAATGGCGGCCAGAGCCCGACGGACCTCGGCTCATTTCTGCCCTGGCAGATGACGGCAGAACGCCGAGCAGAGCTCACTCATCCTGCGCCAGTGAGGTGGACACCCTTGGCCAGTGACGCTCAAGCTCTGGGCGAACCGGAAGTGGTCGATACCTCCGGAGGACGGCTCCGGCTTATCGCTTTACCCCGCTTCAGACAACTGATTGGGTCGCGTCACCTCGATGCTGCCAAACGGGTGCGCCCAGAGGTCGCCTGCCCAACAGAGTCCAAAGCCCGGTTACGTGTGGCAGACGCCTCTTGCCCAATGACGCCCGATGTCATGATGACACGGGATTCGCCTGCTAACTTCTTGGTACGGGTTCCCCGAAGTTTTACAAAATTAATTTCTCAACCCTTTTGGCAAGGTATTTGTGGTGTAAGTAAGGCTATAGCAAATGAATGGCTCCTGAAACGCAAGCTGAAGGGACAAAATCAATGGAACACAGTATGTGGGTTGAGATTAATGATTGGACGGCGGACTGGGTAAGCAGTGAAAATACGGCGGCGGGGCCAGCGATAATTTGGCATCTAGATTGCGAGGATTTCGATACATCATATGTCAAAACTGTCGATGCCACGCCCCGAGTTCAACCCATCATGCGCTTAAAACCCCTTTGCTTAGGGTTAATGGTTAGGTGATAAGAGCAGGGATTTTGTTGCCGCTTCTGTGTGGCGCTGTTTAGGATTTATCGGCAAGCTGAAATTCACAAATGCGCTTCGTACCGGCAAAGAACCATCTTGGCTTGACCCCTTCAACACGCAACAACACATTAGCCTTTTGATTGAAGCGGTATTCAACGAACGTTCTATCTTTTTTAATGTTTCGCCAGCCATCACCCGGTGTCCGCTTCATGCCATCGCCCTCCATCTGCTGAAACGTTATCTTCGCGATACTGACAGGCTGCATCGCATCACCTGTCAACTCATAGCAGATGCCTGAGGCGTTAGGGGGCAACTTAGAGAAAACAGCCGTTTTAAATGCATTCCAGGAGG
Source organism: Gammaproteobacteria bacterium (assembly GCA_027296625.1). Classification (NCBI taxonomy): domain Bacteria; kingdom Pseudomonadati; phylum Pseudomonadota; class Gammaproteobacteria; species Gammaproteobacteria bacterium. The sequence continues at coordinate 5,556 of JAPUIX010000062.1, forward strand.
CAAACGATTCCGTGTACGTGTTGAAGCGGCGGACGACCTGTTCATAGGTTACAACAGCTTCCGGCGACAACTCCTCAACCGGGGTCTCATCAGCCTGAGCAAGCCCACACGACGCCAACAGTAATATCACCACCACCCATCGCATAGCTCACTCCAAGGGTCAGACAAAGGCCTTAGCTTAGACTAATTCGTGCACACCGTAATAGAATACGTATTCTAAACCCGCGTTTCAAGCCAAGAGTTCGAACCAAGACGGGTTACCTGATGACCCGTCTCAATCGTATCGCTTTGATATGACACCTTAAAAACGCCGCTGACCCTCACCGTCGCGATGTCGGGGCATACCGACGCAGAGCTCGGGTGTGTCCATGGTTTGTCGCACATATCTGTCAGCACCTTGCCTTTCTGAGAAAGAATTTCAACACCGTCTGCTGCCTGCAAAAAATCTTGGCTATGCTTTCCACGCCGGATTGTATCGTGCACGCTCGGCCTAAACCTAGAGCCGGGGCGACCGGCAATAACCGGAGAGGTCTGCAAGCTGATCCAGAGTCGGTGGCAATCGACTCCGATTCAGCCGCTCGAGATTGATGCGGTCAGAAAGCTGTCGGTAGGGGGGGCTCTGCATCACCGTGACGAGGGGGTAGCGGTATGAGAAAATGTTTCCGCAATGGCTCGTTTTCAACGGTGACAGGATTTCGCCAGCGGCAAGCGTGCAAGATAGACAATGAGCGACGGTTGGATCATAATCTATCGCGTACAGGCGTGTTCAAACCTGAGACTTGGAGTCGCTATGCGTATGACATTAGTCGAATCGGACAATATCATCGGGGCGGAGGTCTTCGGACTCGCTGTGGCGGAACTGAGCCACGCGTCGGACTTCGCCGAACTCGAGAGGCGTTTCTACCATCGAAGCGTACTTTGCGTTCGCGATCAGGCGCTGTCGCCCGAGACGCTCATCGCATTTGCCAAGCGCTTCGGTGAGATCAGCCGTACTTTCCTCACCCACTACGCACATCCGGAGCATCCCGACATCCTACTCGTTTCCAACCTCCAGGAGAACGGTCGCGACATCGGCTATGCCGACGCAGGTCGTGTTTGGCACAGCGACGGCTCGTACCTGCAAAGACCGGTCGGGGTGTCGATGTTATACGCCATCGAGGTACCTGAAGAGAACGGCCAGGTTTTGGGGCGTACGAACTTCGCTTCAGCTTGGGCCGCTTATGATGGTTTGAGCGATGCGTTAAAAGAGAAGATCGAGGGCTTGCAGGCGGTTCATCAAGTTGCCGGTCGTCGCAAGTCGACCGGGACTGGCAAAGAGGACCGGGTGCAGCACGAGCAGCAACCAGAGGCGATTCACCCCTTGGTGCGCATCCATCCCTATACGGGGCGCAAATACCTGTTTGTATC
>JAPUIX010000063.1 GCA_027296625.1 Gammaproteobacteria bacterium
GTTTGCTCGATCGAGGCCAACATTTGCCGGACAGCATCCACCATCGTCAGCAACGCACTGGCAATGTCCTGCGATAACGGTAAGTCGCCATCCCGCACCAGACTCAGCAGCGTCTCGCCCGTATGGGCCAGACTTTCTAACTTGGAATACCCTAAAAATTAGCACGTCCCTTTAATGGTATGAATGGCTCGAAAGATACTCGCCAGGGTGTCTTGTTGCTCGGATTGCCTTCAAAATCCACCAGATCCCGTTCGACCGCGCTGAGATTTTCATCGCTCTCTATAAGAAACTCCTTGATCGCCTCTTCCATTTCAGGATCATGCATCGGACTTCCCTTTCTCTTCATCGGTCGGCATGGAGGGCACCAGTTGTTCCCGAAGCGTTCCTAACGCCTGCACAACTTTTTCCAAACGTTGCCTGGAAATATCTTGAAATTGCATGGACATCACAATATCGGTTATCTGATTAGCATGCTTTTGGGCGGAGGCCGTGGCCTGCAAGACCCCTTCTTGAAGTCTGAGGCTTTTATCCTCGATCACCTTGGTGATGACGGCAATTCGATCACGAGTTTCCATTGCGCCTATCATGTCAATGGAGGCAAACCCTTGAAGAGACTCCATGGCTTTTCCAGTGCTGCCGTTAACGGCCGTTACCACATCCTGAATATTGGCGGCTGCCACGCGTGACCGATTAGCCAGTTTGGCGACCTCTTCTGCCACCACAGCGAATCCCCGGCCATGTTCTTTTGCCCGTGCCGCTTCAATCGTGGCGTTGAGGGCCAGGAGGCGGGTTTGATCGGCAATAAATTCAATTTCATCCAATAAGGGAGGAATGCGGTCCGTACTGCTCACCACTTCCTCGACCACCCCGGCCACACCCATGCCTAATTCCGATGACTCCGCCACACTTTAGGCAAAGGCGCTGATCATGCTATTGGTTTCGCTCAACAGCGAATGATCATCTTCGGGTGATTCCGCATCTGAAGAAGAACGTTGGAGTCGGGAAGCCGTGGCATTGGCCTCTTGAATCGCACCATCGGTAATTTCTTGGAATCTACCCATCAATTCAATCACCGCGTCCTCAACAATATTGACGACCTCTTGAATGTGTGCCACTGCCTGATCAATGACCGGCTGCACAATATCGAAAGACTCCTGCTGCGTTTCCTGTCGGACCCGTTCCTCAAACTCGTGGGTAACGTGCTCTAGCCCTCAAATAAGTATGATTTAATTTCGTGCGTAGCACGAAAAAACCGGAAAGGCCTGCCAGCATTGGCTATAATGCGTTTGCGAAAACAAATCATAGCCCGCACAAAGGAGGCCTTTCCGGTGAAGAAGATTAACACAAAACAAAGCCGTCTGAATATCAAAACACGCAAGACGAAGGTTGCGGCACGACACGCGAAAGCGGGGCATTGGACCGCCCAGGCCCACCCGATGTTCGGATCGGGCAAAGTCCATTATGAGGTGGGCGGCAACATCGAGGCGATGAGTTATGGCGGCATCGCTCCGGTGCATCGGCTGGTGACCAAGTTGGGATTGCGCTCGCAGATCGATGCCGACTTGAACCTGTTGAAGGTCCATTTGCCGTATCATGAGTCCGATCATGTGTTGAATATCGCCTACAATATCCTGTGTGGTGGGACCCGGCTGGAAGACATTGAGCGGCTCCGCCATGACGTGGCGTACATGAATGCCTTGGGGGCGGACTTGATCCCGGATCCCACCACAGCGGGCGATTTCACGCGACGGTTTGCGGAAGCCGATGTGCTCACGCTGATGGAAGCGATCAATGCGATTCGCTCCAAACTCTGGACCGGGCGAGGCGCCGAACGGCTGTGGCCGATCGCTTATATGGATATCGACGGCACCATTGCTCCAACCGATGGAGAGTGTAAAGCCGGGATGGACATCTCCTATAAGGGCATCTGGGGCTATGCGCCGCTCATCATCTCCCTCGCCAACACCAAAGAAGTCTTGTATCTCGTCAATCGTCCGGGCAATGCCCCGAGCCATCAAGGGGCGGCGGCCTGGATCGACAAAGCCCTGGCGCAGCTGCTCCCCTATGCCCCGCGCGTCTGTATGCGGGGGGATACGGACTTCTCCCTGACCAAGCATTTTGACCACTGGGCCGAGCAGGCCGACTTCATCTTCGGCATGGACAGCACCGCGACGTTACGGACCTGCGCCGAGGCGCTCAGCGAAGACCGGTGGAGTCGACTCAAGCGCCAGCCCCGCTACGACACCCTGACCGACGATGCGCGCGAACGCTTCCAGGAAAACGAGAAGGCGCGGATTGTCACCGAGCGGGGGTACCTCAATCTGCACCTCAACTTCGAGGATGTGGCCGAGTTTATGTATCAGCCAGGCAAGTGTACCCGTCCGTATCGCGTCGTGGCATTGCGCAAGAACATCAGCAAGCTGAAAGGGGAGAACGTCCTGTTCGATGAGATTCGCTATTTCTTCTACATCACCACGCGGACGGACCTGAGTGCGGCGGAGGTCGTGTCCTGTGCCAATGAGCGGTGTGACCAGGAAAATGTCATCGAGCAACTCAAGAACGGCGTCAATGCGCTGCGCTTGCCAGTCTACGATCTCGTCAGCAACTGGGCCTACATGGTCATGGCCGCGCTGGCCTGGAACATCAAATCGTGGTTTGCCATGATGCTGCACCTGAAGCAGGATCGCGACACCTACATTCGGATGGAGTTTCGGCGGTTCATGAATCACTTCATTCTGCTCCCCTGTCGCGTGGTGCGACGGGCGAGAAGTATTGCCATCCGGATCATGGGCTATCAGCCGACACTGGATCGATTCTTCAGTGCCTGGAATACCATTGAGCGAACTGGCTTTGGGTAGCGCACCCGAGGGCATCAAATCGGACGTACGTGCAGGTCATCGCTGATGCGTTAAAGGAGGGTTGCGTCATGAAGAGGCTAGGCTGCGTCATCCTGAACGATGGCTTGGGCTGGTTTCGGTCACCAATGGCTCGTCGGTGGTTAATCGGGGGAGCAATCTTGCCCCGATGGCACGGCACACGTCAAAAATGGCCTAGAAATCCGAACACGCTTATTTGAGGTCTAGTGAAGATCAAATGGTTGGATTTTCGAAATGACAAAAAATGTCGAAAATGTAACCGAATACACAATTCAGTAACATGGTATTCCCATTAAGGGTACTTGGCCGGAGAACCGTCACTGGGCGACGGCCCGGTGGTGCATTCATTAGTCGTCATCGCAGAGCGTTTGATCAGCCGTCCGCTTTCGACCCAAAGCGGACGTTCGCAATATAACGCACTTAA